>JANXZT010000545.1 GCA_025355395.1 Betaproteobacteria bacterium | reverse complement strand
CGAAAATCGACTCTGACCCTACTTTTCCCGCTGCGATCGCCGTAGCCAGTGCGCGCCGACCGGCCAGCGCCGATCACGCGCTCTCGCTCGCCCGTTCGGTGCTCGAGGGATTCAACAAGCATTACGCGGTCTTTCGCGAGTGCGCGCGCGCAGCCAGGCGCTATTTCGAAGCGGGCGACTGGCTCGCAATCCAGCACGTCGGCCGCGACCGGATCGACTTCTACGATCAGCGCGTCGCCGAGTCCGCCGAGCGGGTGGAGCAGGAGCTGAAGGGCGCCGGCCTCGATCCGTTCAGCGACGTGCTTTGGGAGCAGGCCAAGCGTCACTACATCGGCCTCCTGATCGATCACAAGCAGCCCGAGTGCGCGGAGACATTCTTCAACTCGGTGTCGGTAAAAATCCTTCATCGCGCCTATTTCCATAACCGCTTCATCTTCGTGCGCCCGGCCATCTCGACCGAGCACATCGACGCCGAGCCGCCGTCCTACCGCAGCTATTACCCGACGCAGCAGGGGCTGCGCCATGCCGTGATCGACATCGTGCTCGATTGCGGCTTCGAATTGCCGTTCTCCGATTTTCGCCGCGATCTCGGCAATGTGTTGCACGCCTTTCGCGGGCGCTTCGCCCGGCCGTTCCGACTCGAGGCGAACCACCAAATCCAGGTGCTTTCGAGCCTTTTTTTCCGCAACCAGACCGCCTATGTCGTCGGACGCGTGCTGAACGGTCCGCATCTCTACCCATTCGTGGTCGCGGTCAAGCACGACGCGGAAGGGAAGCTGCACCTCGACGCGCTCCTGACGAGCGAGCGCGATCTCGGCGTGTTCTTCTCGGCCAACCGCGCCTATTTCCTGGTCGACATGGAGGTGCCCTCCGCGTACGTCGGCTTCATGCGCTCGATGCTTCCGGACAAGACCCCAGCCGAGCTCTATACCATGCTGGGGCTGCAGAAGCAGGGCAAGAACGAGTTCTTTCGCGACTTCCTGCACCACCTCAAGCACTCGCGCGACAAGTTCGTCATTGCGCCCGGAATCCGCGGACTCGTGATGAGTGTGTTCACCCTCCCCTCGTACCCCTATGTGTTCAAGGTCATCCGGGATCGCATCGCCGCGTCGAAGGATACCGACCGCGAACGGGTGAAGCAGAAATACACGCTGGTCAAGCGGCACGACCGGGTCGGACGGATGACCGACGTGCTCGAGTATTCGGAGGTGGCGTTCCCGCTCGATCGCTTTGCGCCCGAACTCCTGGCCGAATTGCAGTCGGCCGCGCCGTCCGTGGTGGAAATCGAGGGCGATCAGGTGGTGGTGAAGCACCTCTACATCGAGCGGCGGATGACGCCGCTCAACCTTTATCTTGAACGCGCCAACGACGCCCAACGCAGCCACGCGATGCGCGAATACGGCAATGCGCTGAAGGATCTGGCGGCGGTCAACATTTTCGCGGGCGATCTCCTGTTCAAGAACTTCGGCGTGACCCGCTATGGCCGGGTCGTCTTCTACGACTACGACGAGATCGAATACCTGACCGACTGCAATTTTCGCCGCATGCCCGAAGCTCCCGCGGGCCACGACGAGATGAGCAGCGACGTGTGGTACCCGGTGGGCACGCATGATATTTTCCCGGAAGAGTTCGCGACGTTCCTCCTGACCGATGCACGCACGCGCGAAGCATTCATGGCGCACCATGTGGACCTGCTCGACGCCGCGTGGTGGCAGGAGGTGCAACGCGATCTCCTTGCCGGCAAGCTAACCGAAGTGCTCTCGTATTCCGCCGCGGCCAGATGGCATTGATGGAGATACCCATGCCTCTGCTGCTGCGCCTTCGACGCCTTGTTCTCCTCCTCACTGCGCTCGCGGCCGTCGCCGGATGCGGCGGCACTGCCAGCAAAGCCGACGAGGAAACCGCCAGAAACACCTTGGCCTGCCAGGCGTCGGGTGAGCGCATCGTGGTGCGGTTCGAGACCGATGAAGCCCGTCTCCTCATGCCCGGGGGGGAGCGCGTCACCCTTTATCAGGTCCCCTCGGGGTCCGGGATCCGGTACACCAATGGCATGATGGACCTGCGCGGCAAGGGTACCGATCTGCAACTCGCGCGCGATGGAAGCGCCCTCGTGCCCCTCACCGGTTGCGCGCCGCTCGCGGTTCCCAAGTAGTGAGTTTTTCAAACCGCAGTGCACCCATTGCTTCGTTGTCCTCGGCGTAAGGCTGGCGCCCCGAAGTCATTTCCCTCAAGGCCGCTGGACTCGAAGCTCGGCGCCGCAATGACATGCAAGCGTCAGCGCGGCCGTTGGCTGTTGTCGATGTCGAGGTACTGCCACACCTGCGAGCGAATGGGATGCGGCTTGTAATTGCCCACCCACGGATGGGCCAGATGATCCTCGATCACATGGTCCGTCAGGCGCCACGGAGCATAGGCAATCACGAGCTGGGTCATCCGGTCGAAAAGCCGGGTGCGCTGTGGCGAATCGGGCAGGTGCCGCGCCTCCTCGTATAGCCGGTCGAATTCGGGCAGGCGAAACCGGGCGCCATTCTCCTGTCCGGCGTTGGGACCGTAAAGGAGCTGCATGAAATTCTCCGCATCCGGGTAGTCGGCATTCCAGCCGTCCACCCTGAAGGCGATCTTGCCCGCGCGCGCCATTTTGCGCAGCTCCGGCAGCTTGTCCTTGCGGATCAGGAGCCGGATGCCGATCGCATCCATGTTCTTTTTCCACAATTCGTCGGCCTGCCGCTGCGCCGATGTCGGCGTCGACCACCGCTCGAGCACCAGTGGCTTGCCGTCCGGCAACTCACGGTATCCATCACCATCGCGGTCCTTGTAGTTGAAGCGATCGAGAAGCGCCCGCGACGCGGCGGGATCGAAACGCTGCGCTTCCGTGCGTAAATCCGGGTCGTATCCCGCGATGCCGGGCGGGATCGGACTTTGCGCCGGCACGCTGCGTCCGCGGGAAAGAACGCGTATCGCTTCCTGCTCGTCGTAGGCCATGGCAATCGCCCGCCGGAGCGCGATCTTTTCGCGGGTGTAGCCGCCCACGACCGGGTCCTCCATGTTGAAGTAGGCGAAGTACACATTCGGGCGCAACAGGATCTCGTGCCGGATGCCCCTGCTCGCGAAATCCGGCCGCAGCTTGCCTGCATCGAGGGCCTGCTCCACGAAATCTCCCGGGATCTGCTCCAGCACGTCCGATTCGCGATTGAGGAATGCGAGCCAGCGTGATTGCGGCTCCTCGATGACCTTGATCTCGATGCGTCCCACCAGCGGCAGGCGCTTGCCCTTCAACGCCCGCGCGGCCTCTTCCGATTCCGGCGGCACCGGCCCCGAGGGCACATAGGTCCACGCGCGGTATTGCGGATTGGCTTCGAGCACCATGGCGCTCGAGCGCTTGTATTCCTTCAGCACGAAGGGGCCGGTTCCGACCGGATGCGCGCCGAGGTCCGCGCCGTAGCGCTCGACGATTTCGCGCGCGAGAGCGCCGGTGTTGGGCACTGCGAGGGCGTAGGAAAAGCGCAAATCCGGGGACTTGAGCCGGATGCGCAGCGTATAGCGGTCGATCACCTCGAGTCCTGCCATTGGGGCGTCGTAATCGAAGTGGCCCGTCTCTCGCGCCCGAGCGCGCGCTTCATCGGCACCTTTGATCTTGCCTTCGAGGAGCCACAGCCACGGGCTCTTGATGGCCGGGTCGAGAAGTCGTTTCAGCGAATACGCGTAATCGGTTGCCGTCAGCTCGCGCGGCTGATCCCCGAAGGCGGGGTCCGGCGTAAAGAATATGCCTTTGCGAATGTGGCAAAGATACGTCGCGCCGTTGTCGCTTTGCGTCGGCAGCGCCTCGAGGGTGCGAGGCACGAGACGCACCGGCCGCGCGAGATAGTCGTAATCGAGCATCGCCTCGAAGATGTTGGCGATGACCCCGTCGGAGGCCGCGTCGGACGCGAATTGCGGGTCGAAGCTCGTTTCCGCGATAGCGAATGCGACGTGCAGGACCTTGGCGCGGTCCGCCGCCAACGCCCCGCCGTGCCAGACGATTACTGCGAGCGCCGCGGCGCGGAGCCACCGGGCGGCTTGGCGAAACAACGGGAATGGCGGAGGCGGACCCACGGTCATACGTTCCTGTTCCGCCCAAAGGATGCGTCCATTCGGGCGCCGGCATCGTAGCATTGGTGGAACATGATGTAAGCGCGCGGCAGGGCCGGCGACGAAGAAGGAACCCGCGCGCTCGAAACGGCGGTGTTACGCTTTTTTAAACAGGAGACTCTCATGCGCATAAACGTCCCAGGCAGGTTGTTCCTCCGGCGGGTCACTACCCACCTCGTGGCCGCATGCTGGCTGCTCGCGGGGGCCGCACTATCGATTACGGCGATCTCGGCTGCCGCACAGCCCGCGAGTGCACGACCGGCGGTTGCGGGGCCCGGGCCCACCGCGACCGCGACGTTCGCCGGGGGCTGCTTCTGGTGCATGGAACCGCCCTACGACAAGCTCCCGGGCGTGATCAGCACCACGTCGGGCTATACCGGCGGCCAGAAGGCCAACCCGACCTACGAAGAAGTCTCCTCGGGGAGCACCGGGCACGCGGAGGCAGTACAGGTGAAATACGACCCCACCAAGATCTCCTACGACAAGCTGCTCGATGTGTTCTGGCACAACATCGACCCGACCGTGAGCAATCAGCAGTTCTGCGACCACGGCACCCAGTACCGCACCGCGATCTTTGTCGCCGACGACGCGCAGCGGCGCGCCGCCGAAGCCTCCAAAGCCAACATCGACAAGACGAAGCCGTTCAAGGAGCCGATCCTGACACCCATCGTCGCTGCGTCGCAGTTCTGGCCGGCCGAGGATTACCACCAGGATTACTATCTCAAGAATCCGGTGCGCTACAAGTACTACCGCGCCGGCTGCGGGCGCGACTCCCGCCTGAAGCAACTGTGGGGCGCAGCGCCGGAATAAGCGCACGGGAGGCGGGTCGAAATGGAAATGAAACGGATGAGCGGCGGCCATCTGCGCGCGATCGGCTATGACAGCGCACGCCGCGTGCTGGTGGCAGAGCTCACCTCCGGCACTTTCGAATACGGCGGGGTATCGGCAGAAACGTATCGGCGGCTCGCGGGCGCATCTTCGCCATGGAGCTTCTTTCGCGACAACATCGAGGAAGAATTCCCGGCCAAGCGCGTGCGCTAGCGGGTTGCCGCACGAGATGATGCCATTTCGGAAAATGCCATTTCGCGAGAATGCTACGTCATGCGCGCGAAGAGCTACGTCATAGCTACGTCATTCCCGCGAAGAGCTACGTCATAGCACCGTCATTCCCGCGAAATGCTAACTCATAGCTCCCTTCATTCCTGCGAAGAGCTACCTTATCGCTCCGTCATTCCCGCGAACGCGGGAATCCATTTCGGAAGAGTCAAAATGGGCCGGCGTCAAAGTCAAAATGGGTCCCTGCGTTCGCAGGGATGACGGTGCAGCGTTGTCACTTCGCAGGGACGACGGGGCAGTGCTGTCACTTGGCAGGGTTGACGGTGCAGCGCTGTCACTTCGCAGGGATGACGGCTTGACCGCCGAAGTTGTCGCTGGCTTGCGGAAGCCTCTTACGGTCCGATGCCCCTATTGCGCCATCGTCAGCCTCACCCCAAAACAAAGCCGGCCGGCGGAACCGCATTCCGCCGGCCGGACTTCATGGGGCGTTATGCTCGCCCCACGTATTACTGGATCGTAAGCTTGCGCCCGGCGACCGCTTGCTTCCTGGCGAGCGTCAGTTCGAGCACGCCATTTTCGTATTTCGCCGAGCTCGCCTCTTCGTCGAGCTCGACCGGCAACGTGAAGCTGCGATACAGGTGGCCGTAATGGCGTTCGGTGCGCAGGACGCGATCGCCTTCCTTCTGCTCGGTCTCGCGCTTCACCTCGGCCGCCAGCGTGACCTGGTTGCCTTCGATCGTGACCTGGATGTCTTCCTTTTTCACGCCGGGAATGTCAGCGAGCACCACGTAACCTTGCTTCGCGGCCTTCACGTCCACCTTGATGGCGATGGCGTGTGGCTGCGTGCCGGCCCGCACGGGACGGAAGAATCCGCGAAACAGCTCATCGAAGCCGGCATCGGCGAACGGGTCGAACGTCGTCAGATGGTTCATCAGTAATCTCCTTTCAAGCGCTTTGGGGGATTGCGGTCGCTTGACGCCTCCAGTGCAGGTCGAGCACCGCCACAACACCCATCTGAGGGCCGTGGCGTCACTTTCAAGTGGAGCGCACGCCGGAGTTGGTGCGCGTCAATGAAGGCCCTCCAGACGGCCGTTCTTCCACCGCCTATGCAGGCCGGCCGCCGCAACGGCCGCCGTAGCCTCAACCGAACTTAGCGCGCCTTGCGGCCTCTCGCCCGGTCGCCGCTCACCGCAAAGCGGGCGATCCAGGCGAAGAATTCCCGGTACCAGAGCCGGGAGTTCTGGGGCTTGAGTATCCAGTGGTTCTCGTCGGGGAACCATACCAGGCGCGCCGGCACTCCCTTGGCCTTGAGCGTGTCGTAGTACTGCAACGCCTGCGTCGCCGGGACGCGAAAATCCTGCTCGCCGTGGGTTACCAAGGTAGGCGTTTTGGCGCGCTTGACGTAATGATGCGGCGACTGGCGCATCACTCGTGCCGGATTGTTCCAGTGGAACGCGCCGAGCTCGTCGGCGAAGAAGTGATAGCCATCGGTGGCCATCATGCTCACCCAATCGTAACAGCCGGCGTGGCACACATAGGCCCGGTAACGGTCGGTCTGGCCATTCATGTACGCCACCATGAACCCGCCATAGCTGCCGCCGGTCGCGACCAGTCGGGTGCGATCGATATAACCTTGGCGCAACAGATAATCGGTGGCCGCCTCCGTATCGGCAAATTCCTTGACTCCGTAACGACCGGTGATCGACTCCAGCCACTTCCGGCCGAACCCGGAGGACCCGTGATAGTTGACGGCAGCCACGACGTAGCCCTGCCCCGAAAACACCTGGGTGTTCCAGCGGAAGTGCCAGGTATCGAGATGCGCGGCATGCGGACCGCCATGGATCGAATGCATGAGCGGCCATTGCTTGCGCTCATCGAAGCCGGGCGGATACGTGATGAACATCTGCACCGGGTCGCCGCCATGGCCCTTGATCGTGATCTCGCGCACCTCGGAGAGCCTATGGCGCTCGAGCAGCGTGCGGTTCAAGTCCTCGATGGAGCGCTCGTCGGAGCCGTCGCTGCGGCACGCAAAGAGCGCCGGCGGATGCATGGCGCTGCAACGGTCGTACACCAGGACGCCATCGGCCTCTCCGAATCCGCCGACATTGCCGCCGGGAACGAGCTGCCTGGGCATGGCGGTGACATCACTGCGCGTCACCGGGAGACGCCATAGGCCCTGCCGGCCACGGTCTTCGCACAAAAACAGAAGCGCCTGACTATCCGCGGTCCATTGCAGCTTGGTGCAGCCGCGATCGTGCCGCGGCGCCAGGCGCTGCATGCGTCCGGCACGGCGGTCGAAGCGAACCAGATGACCCTGATCGTTGAACGCGCGCGTGGTATCGAATGCCGACCACGCAAGCGCACTGCCGTCGGGGGCGTAGCGTGGTTGCACGTCCGACATTCCCGTGCGCGCTGTCAGCACCCGCGTCCGGCGGGTGCGCAGGTCGAGCGTGACGATATCGCATTGGTTCATCATGCGCGGCTCGGCGGCAAGATCGACCGAGAGCGCGATCTCGCGCCCGTCCGGTGCAATATCGAAGTCGTCGGCGCCCGGCTCCCAGGGCGTCAGCGCGAGACCAGTACCGGCCAGAAGATCGCGGCAACGGCCACTGCCCACATCGCACACGAAGACGTGCGGCACGCGGCCATCGGCGAGCCAGTGGTCCCAGTAGCGCATTTCGGCGCGCTCGGTGACATGGGCACGCACCTTGGCTTCCTTTCCCTCTTTCCTGCGCTTCGCCTGCTCGCGTTCGGTCGAAAGATCGGCCCAAACCATCGACACGAATGCAATGCACTTGCCATCGGCAAACCATTTGGGTGCAGCGCATCCTGCCGCCAGCGTGGTGAGGCGCCGCGCCTCTCCGCCGTCGGAGGCAATGAGATAAAGTTGCGGCTCCTCGTCATCGGCTCGCTTGCCGACAAACACGATGCTACGGCCATCGGGCGACCATTTGGGGTCGCTGTCCTTGGCGCCATTGGTGAGCGATCGCGGGGCTACGGCGGCGTCGCGCGCCGTCGGAAAAAGCCACAACTTGGTGTGGCCATCGTTCTTCTCCATGTCATAGGTCGTCACCGCGGCGCACGCGATGCTGCCGTCCGGCGACAACGCCGGTGTGCTGACGCGCTTGATCGCCCACAGCGCCTCGACCGTAAACGGCCGTGTCCTTCCGCGTGCGCGGCCGGCAACCGGCGAATGATCGGCGGTCTCGCGTGATGCAACTGCCATGAAGGACCTTTCAGGGACGTACAATGGGCGTCCGCGATTCTACCCGCGTGCCGCCAGGAACGTCCGGCTGCGTTGGCGCCGCGAATTCCCTCACGAAAATCAATGATGACGACCATGAACTATCGCCGCCTCGGCGGCTCCGGGTTGAAGATAAGCGAGCTCTCGCTGGGCTCGTGGATAACGTACGGCAACCAGATGGGCGAGGACTTGGCGCGCGAGTGCATGGCCGCGGCGTTCGATGCCGGGGTCAATTTCTTCGACAATGCCGAGGTTTACGCAAGGGGCCAGTCCGAAGTGATCATGGGCAACGTGCTGCGCAAGATGGGCTGGCGCCGCTCGTCCTACATCGTATCGACCAAGTTCTTCTGGGGCCTCAACGATTTGCCAAACGAGAAGAACACCCTCAATCGCAAATACCTGCGGCAGGCGATCGATGGCGCCTTGAAACGCCTGCAGCTCGAGTATGTCGATCTCGTCTTCTGCCATCGGCCGGACCCGGACACCCCCGTCGAGGAAACGGTGTACGGCATGCATGAGATGATTGCCGCCGGCAAGGCCCTGTATTGGGGAACCTCCGAATGGAGCGCCGCCGAGATCATGGCGGCGTGGCAGATCGCCGAGCGTCACCATCTGCACAAGCCGGTGATGGAGCAGCCGCAATACAACCTCCTGCATCGCGAGCGCGTGGAGCAGGAATACGCGCGCCTCTACCGCGACATCGGTCTCGGCACCACGGTCTGGAGTCCCCTGGCATCGGGGCTGCTGACCGGAAAG
>JANXZT010000534.1 GCA_025355395.1 Betaproteobacteria bacterium | reverse complement strand
GACGCGGGTAGCCGGCGATCGACGAAGTCGTCCGGGGTCAGCGGAAAATTCGCTGCACGAATGCCGAATTGCAGGGCGAGATAAAGCGAGGTCGGCGTCTTCCCGCACCGCGACACGCCCACCAGGATCACCTGCGCCTTGCCGAGATCGCGAGTGGCGACGCCGTCGTCGTGCGCCTGGGTGAAATTGATTGCCTCCATGCGGGCAAAATATTCGTGGCTGTTGGCGATGCCATGCGAGCGTCCGGCGGCGTGGGAGCTCTTGGCGTTGAGCTCGGATTCGAGCGGCGCAATGAACACCTGGAAAAGGTCGAGGGTGAGGGCGTGCGCGTCGCGGCGGATGGTGGCGCTTGCCAGTTCATCGACCACCGAGCTGAATACGATGGGCGTCTGCCGCTCACGTGCGGCGACGTCGTTGATCTGGCGGATCACCGCGTCGATCTTCTCGGGCGAATCGACAAAGGGGATCGTCTCGCGCTGGAATCGGATGCCCTCGAACTGCGACAACAGGCTGTTGCCGAGCATTTCGGCAGTGATGCCGGTACGGTCCGACACAAAGAACACAAAACGGCGTTCGGGATCCATGCGTGCCGGGTAACCGAGGTGCTAACCACACCGCGCGGAAATGCAGCCTACCAATGCTGCCAGACCGGAACGACGCCCGCCGGCATCGGCGGCAAGTCGCCGAGATCCATTCGGCTCTCTCCGGGTCCGTGATAATCGGAGCCGCCCGAAGCCATCAAGCCGTACACGCGCGCAAGGGTCGCGAACTCCGCAAACTGCGCCGCCGTGTGCGACGATGACAGCACTTCGATCGCATCGCCACCAGCGTCACGGAAGTCTGCCAGCAATCGGCGTAACCCACTCACGCCGACCTTGTAGCGTCCGGGATGGGCGAGCACTGCCTGGCCCCCCGCCGTGTGGATCCAGTCGATGGCCTGCGGGAGCGTTGCCCACTCGTGCACAACGTATCCGGGTTTGCCGGGCGTGAGATAACGCTTGAACACGTCCTTGACCTCGTTCGCGTAACCGGCTTCGACGAGGTAGCGCGCGAAGTGAGTGCGCGAAATGAGCTCCTCGCTGGTCACGTACTTCATCGCACCTTCGTAGGCCCCGCCAATGCCCGCTTCGGCGAGCGCGTTGGCAATACGTTGCGCGCGGGTAGTACGTCCGCTGCGAATGTTTTCGAGCCCTTGCACCAGGGTGGGCGATTCAGGGTCGATGCGAAGGGCGACGACGTGCAGCGTGTGGGATTCCCAGCTCACCGAAAGCTCGGATCCGTTCACGAGTGAGATGCCTGCGTGAGCGGCGGCGGCGCGCGCCTCCGGGAGGCCTGCAACTTCGTCGTGATCCGTCAACGCCAGGACATCGACGCCGCGACTTGCTGCACGGGCGACCAGTTTGGCCGGCGACAGCAGGCCGTCGGAGTAAGTCGAATGCGAGTGCAGGTCGTAGCGGGGCATCGGATCGGCAGAGGTTCGGGGGGGGTCATGGCCGCGGGCGCGCTTGAACGCCCAACAGTCAAGGCACCGCGATCATTGCTTGAGCTAAGAGCTTGATTCTAGCAGAATGATGGGTTTTATCTTCGTCATCCGGGCCGCTCTCCGCAACCCGCAAATCCAGGTCTTCATCTCCGTGCTCACCGCCGCCAATCTCACCATCCAGTTCGGGGCCAAGCCCCTATTTGAAAACGTTTCCGCCAAGTTCGGTGACGGCAATCGTTACGGCTTGATCGGCGCCAATGGCAGCGGCAAATCCACGCTGATGAAAATTCTCGGCGGCGATCTCGAATCGAGCGGAGGATCGGTCGCGCTCGACCCCCATGAGCGTCTCGGCAAGCTCACGCAGGACCAGTTCGCCTACGAAGACACGCGCGTGCTCGATGTCGTGCTCATGGGCCACGACGCGATGTGGCGGGTGAAGCAGGAAAAGGACGCCATCTACGAGGACCCTGCCGCGACCGAGGACGATTATCTTCATGCCGCCGAGCTCGAGGGGAAGTTCGCGGAGTTCGACGGCTATACCGCGGAGGCGCGCGCCGGCGAGTTGCTGCTGGGCGCGGGGATCGCGATCGAGTTGCACGACGGTCCGATGAGCGCCGTGGCGCCGGGCTGGAAGCTGCGGGTGCTGCTGGCGCAGGCGCTTTTTTCGGACCCGGACATCCTGCTGCTGGACGAGCCGACCAACAACCTCGACATCAACTCCATCCGCTGGCTGGAAGACGTGCTCAACGCGCGCTCGAGCACGATGATTATCATCTCTCACGACCGGCACTTCCTGAATAGCGTCTGCACCCACATCGCCGACCTCGACTACGCCACCCTGCGTGCGTATCCGGGCAACTACGACGACTACATGATCGCGTCGACCCAGGCCCGCGCACAGGTGCTTTCGGCGAACGTGAAAGCGAAGGAAAAAATCGCCGAGCTGCAGGAGTTCGTGCGCCGGTTTTCGGCCAACAAATCCAAGGCGCGGCAGGCGACCTCCCGTGCCCGGCAGATCGAGAAGATCAACGTTGCCGACATCAAGCCATCATCGCGCCAAAACCCGTACATCCGGTTCGACGTCGATCCCAGGCAAAAGCTGCACCGGCAGGCGGTCGAGCTCCAGCATCTGGCCAAAGGTTGGGGCCAGCCCCGTGAGCTTTTTTCCAATCTTTCGATGATGCTCGAAGCGGGGGAGCGGCTGGCGATCATCGGCCCGAACGGCGCCGGCAAGACCACGCTGTTGCGGACGCTGCTGGGTGAGCTCAGCCCGGATGCCGGCGCAGTCAAGTGGGCGGAGAAGGCGTCCCCCGGCTACTTCATGCAGGACCAGACCGGCGTGTTCGAGTCCGATGAAACCGTGGTCGACTGGATGGCCCGATGGATGCAGCCGGGGGACGATGAGCAAATCGTGCGCGCGACGCTGGGCCGGCTCCTTTTCACCGGCGACGATGGCAGGAAGCCGCTGCGGGTGCTCTCCGGTGGCGAGCGCGGCCGCATGCTCTACGGCAAGCTCATGCTGCTGCGGCCCAACGTCCTCATGATGGACGAGCCGACCAACCACATGGACATGGAATCGATCGAATCCCTGAACCTTGCCCTTGAGCTCTACAAGGGCACGCTGATCTTCGTGTCGCACGATCGCCAGTTCGTTTCTTCCCTTGCCACACAGGTGATCGAGCTCGGGACGCCCGAGCCGGTGCATTTCATCGGAAACTACGAAGACTATCTGGCGTCAAAAGGAGCAGCGTAGCCAGAGCGTCGCTGCAACAGGAACCGGAGATTTTCGCCGTTTCTGACGAATGGCGCTTGCTCCGCGGGCGAGGTTTGGCGAAAATATGCCATTGGTATGGCGGAGGCTTGTTCCGCCTTTTTTACCTACTTTTGGACAACTGTGAAGATCTTCGACCGCGTGCTCAACCCCCGCGAAATCCGCCGCCGGCTCGGTCTTAACCAGGAGCAGTTCTGGACCCAGATTGGCGTGACGCAGAGCGGCGGCTCGCGCTATGAGAGCGGGCGCGAAATGCCCAAACCGGTGCGCGAGCTGCTGCGCCTGGTGCATGTGGAGCAGATCGATCTCTCGCAGGTGAAACGCGTCGATTTCGAGATCATCAGCTATTTGAAGGAAACGCATCCCGATCTGTACCGCACCTTGCGCCGTGCCGTGCGTGGTCGTCAGCGTGCCGGTCTTCCCGGCATGACGGGCAGCGCCGAGGCTGCGGGCAGCATCGAGTTGCCGTTGCCTGCCGAGGGGCACCTGCCGGGCACTCACCTCGACTGACGGTAACGTTCGGGTACCAGTCTCAGCCTGCCACGGGCCCCTCGTCGGGCCCGTTGCTTTGGCACTCTTCGCCGCGCCCTTCATGGTGGGGCGGCGCCCGCCCGATGCGTGGCTTAAGCCGACCTTGTGCCACTGCTGTGCGGCGCAGCATCGCGACGGGAAGTCACCCGCGCAAGGTAAAATCCCTGCACCCATGCGGCGTCGGCGAGGGAGGCATGCGGCGGTTATTGCGCGGCGCACCATAGGCCGTCTGCACCAATGATCCCAGGGAGTGGCATGGAAAACGAAGTACGGATTGTGCCGTTCGAGCGGCTGCGCATGGGTGACATCGATCGCGTGGGGGGAAAGAACGCATCACTCGGCGAAATGATCAGTCAGCTCAACGGCGCGGGAATTCGCGTTCCCGGGGGATTTGCAACCACGGCGTTCGCGTTTGGCGAGTTTCTGTCATCGAATCGGCTCGAGGAACGCATCGCGCAGCGCCTGAACGGCCTCGATGTCGACGACGTCAGCGCCCTCGCGTCCGCCGGTGCTGAAATTCGTGGCTGGGTGACGGCGGCTTCAATGCCCCGCGCCTTGATCGACGCGGTTGCGACGGCCTACGAGGGACTGACCCGCGAGTCACCGGGCGCCACATGGGCCGTCCGGTCGTCGGCAACCGCCGAGGATCTGCCGGAAGCCTCCTTTGCCGGTCAACAAGAATCATTTCTTAATATCAATGGCTTGGAAAATATACTTCAAGCTATAAAAGAAGTATTTGCATCGCTTTACAACGACCGTGCGATCGCCTATCGGGTGCATCAGGGGTTTACCGATGCCAAGGTCGCGCTTTCTGCGGGGGTGCAACGCATGGTCCGCTGCGACCGCGGTGCCGCGGGCGTCTTGTTTACGCTCGACACCGAATCGGGCTTCGACCAAGTCGTGTTCATCACCGCTGCCTACGGTCTTGGCGAAACGGTGGTGCAAGGTGCGGTCAACCCGGACGAGTTTTACGTCTACAAGCCGAACCTCGCGTCAGGGCGTCCGGCGATATTGCGCAAGACCATCGGCAGCAAGGCGATCAAGATGGTGTTTGGCGACGCGCAATCCACCGGCCGCTCTACCGTGACACAGCAGGTGCCCGAGGCGGAGCGCGACCGGTTTTCGATCACGGACACCGAAGTCGAGGAGCTCGCTCGCTATGCCATGACCATCGAGGCCCATTACGGCCGTCCGATGGACATCGAGTGGGGGCGCGACGGCGACGACGGCAAGCTCTACATCCTTCAGGCGCGACCCGAGACGGTCAAATCGCGGGAGAGCGGCGAGTCGCGCGAGTTGCTGCGCCGTTATCGGCTTACGTCCAAGTCGCAGGTCATTGCTACAGGGCGCGCCATCGGCCAGAAGATCGGCCAGGGCACGGTGCGCGTCGTCAAATCGGTGGACGAGATGGATCGGGTGCGCCCGGGTGACGTGCTGGTGGCCGACATGACCGATCCGGACTGGGAGCCCGTCATGAAGCGCGCCGCGGCGATCGTCACCAATCGCGGCGGCCGCACCTGCCACGCCGCGATCATCGCGCGCGAGCTTGGCGTTCCCGCGGTCGTCGGTTGCGGGGATGCAACACAGCTTCTCGAGGACGGCGCCCAGGTGACCGTGTCATGTGCCGAAGGCGACACTGGCCACGTCTACGCTGGCTTGCTCGGCATCGATATCGATGAGGTGGCGCTCGACCGCATGCCGCCGTCACCCACCAAGATCATGATGAACGTCGGCAATCCGGAGCTCGCGTTCGAATTTCGCCGCCTGCCGAACGAGGGGGTTGGGCTTGCGCGGCTGGAGTTCATCATCAACAAGAATGTGGGCATCCATCCCAAGGCGCTGCTTCAGTTCGATCGCTTGCCTCCCGATCTTGCGCGCGAAGTGGGCGGCCGGATTGCGGGCTACGCGAGCCCGACCGAGTTCTACATCAGCAAGATCGCCGAGGGGGTTGCCACCATCGCGGCAGCGTTCTTTCCCAAGAAGGTGATCGTGCGGCTTTCGGACTTCAAGTCAAACGAATACTCGAACCTGCTCGGCGGCGCCAATTTCGAGCCACATGAAGAAAACCCGATGCTGGGATTTCGCGGCGCCTCGCGCTACATCGCACCGGAGTTTCACGACTGTTTCGCGCTTGAATGCGAGGCGATGAAGCGCGTGCGCGACGACATGGGCTTGACCAATGTCGAGCTGATGGTGCCGTTTGTGCGCACGCTGAAGGAAGCGGAAGAAGTCATCCGCCTGTTGCGGGCGCAGGGTCTGGAGCGTGGCAAGAACGGCTTGCGCGTGATCATGATGTGCGAGATTCCATCGAACTCGATTCTCGCCGATCGGTTTCTTGCGCATTTCGATGGATTTTCCATCGGCTCGAACGACATGACGCAATTGACGCTCGCCGTCGACCGCGATTCGGGCGGCCCTATTGCAAGCACGTTCGATGAGCGCGACGATGCGGTCAAGGCTATGCTCTCGATGGCCATCACGGCGTGCCGCAAGGCGGGCAAATACGCCGGCATTTGCGGGCAAGGACCGTCGGACCATCCCGATCTTGCGCAGTGGCTGGTCGAGCAGGGGATCGAGAGCATGTCACTCAACCCCGATACCGTCGTCGCCACGTGGCTGCTGCTCGCGGGGCAAAAACAGCCGGCCTGAACGTCGTTGCCGGTTGACGGGCGTGCCGCGGCGCTTGGCACGAAGCGACGATGGGTTCGCATTCCGCGACGATGGGTTCGCATTCCGCGATGATGGGTTCGCGTTCCGCGACGATGGGTTCGCGTTCCGCGACGATGGGTTCGCATTCCGCGATGATGGGTTCGCATTCCGCGATGATGGGTTCGCGTTCCGCGACGATGGGTTCGGATTCCGCGATGATGGGTTCGCGTTCCGCGACGATTGGTTCGCATCCTGCGACGATTGGCGTTTGACAGCACGCCAATGCATGAGACCCCGTCATTCCCGCGGACGCGGGAATCCATTTTCTCGCGCACGAGATGGATCTCCGCGGACTTCGTCATTCCGCGAACGCGTCGCGAACGCGGGAATTCCATTTCCTCAGCAATAATAAATCCCGCACTTCGTGTCAGCGGTTGGCGG
>JANXZT010000494.1 GCA_025355395.1 Betaproteobacteria bacterium | reverse complement strand
GCGCGGCGCGAGACGCTCGCGGTCTACACGCACATCGGTAGCGAGATGTCGGGGGTGGTGGCGCGCGCGCCACGAGCAGCCGCGCCGGCCAATGAGGCCCGGCGCGCAGGCGGGCAGGGCACCGGTCATCCTGGTCGCCGTGGACACAACTAACGCGGACGATCCGCGCCAGCCGGTTCTGCAACGTGCGGCGGCGCAGGTGTTGTCACTTTCTGCGGAGTTCAGGCTCATCTGCGTGTCGGTAATTCGGGCCGGGCCGGGGGCAACGGGCGAAAGCGACGCGGCGAGCGCCTCCGGCATTCACCTTGACCACCTCGCGCGGCTGCGCCGCTGGGTAGAGCCCCTTGAGTTGCCGCCGCGGCGGCTTTCAATGCACGTGATCGAGTCCCCGCGTCCGGAGCGCGCGCTGGTCGAATTCGCCCGTCGTAACCACGTCGATCTGATCGTGCTTGGAGCGCCGAGCCCGACCCAGCATACATTGGCATGGTGGCGCTCGGTCGCGTCGAGCGTTACCGCGAATGCGCGTTGCAGCGTTTACGTGGTGCGCATTCCCATGCCCGATTGGGAGTCTGAAACCGAATCGGGCAATCCAGCGGCGGACCCGGAAGGCGGTGGTGGCTGAATCCGGTCCAATCGTCCGTTTCCGATGGTCTCCAGAGGGGCCGGGATGACTGAACGACGCCCCCGGCAAAAAGGTTTTTTGCCGATTTGCGGGAGTGCCCGTGCGTGGTGCAGCCGAGCGGAGAACGGCTTTCTCCGCTTCTACGTCCCGTGAATCGGATAAGAAGCGGAAAAAACGAGGCCCGCGCGGGCGGGCCTCCAAAAGTTGTGCGCCGGGCGCTTCGCGCCCGCTCCTCGCCTACGGCAACATGCTGTGGTCGTAGGTTCGGATGTCCCGATTCTTGGTCTCGGTCAGGAAGAGCGTGCCGATAATCAGGGTCATGATCGCGACCACGATCGGGTACCAGAGCCCATAGTAGATATCGCCCGTCGCCGCGACCATCGCCGTCGCGGTCAGCGGCAGCATCCCGCCAAACCAGCCGTTGCCGATATGGTAGGGCAGGGACATCGACGTGTAACGGATCTGGGTCGGGAACAACTCCACCAGGAATGCGGCGATCGGGCCATACACCATGGTGACGTAGAGCACCATGATGACGAGGATCACCTCGGCCATGACCCAATTGACCTGGCTCTTGTCGGCGCCGCTCTTGTAACCCGCATCCTTGAGCGTATCGGTCAGCTTCTTCTGGTCCCAGCCTTCGATCCTGTTGGTGCCGATCGTGGTGACGACCGACTTGCCGGCCTCGGCCGGCCCCGACTTGAAGGACAGACCCTGCTTGGTCAGGAAGTCCTTGACGCGGTCGCAATCGGAGAACTTGCTCCACGGGCCGACGAAGATGTGAAACTCGCACTCGGTCGCCGCGACGGTGACCGGCGTCGCCGCCGCGAATGACTCGAGTGCCGGGTTGACGTAATGCGTGAGCCCTTGGAACAGCGGAAAGTAGGTCACCGCCGCGATCAGGCAGCCCGCCAGGATAATTTTCAGCCGACCGATCCTGTCGGAGAGCCAGCCGAAGAAGATGAAGAACGGCGTACCGATCAGCAGAGATATTCCGATCAGGATGTAAGCCGACACGTAATCCAGCTTAAGTGTAATGATCAGGAAGAACAGGGCGTAGAACTGCCCCGTATACCAAACAACGCCTTGGCCGGCGGTCGCGCCGAGCAGCGCGAGCAGCACGAACTTGTTGTTCGGATACTTGAAGAAGCTGTCGGTAAGCGGCGATTTCGACCCTTTGCCCTCGGCCTTCATCTTCTGGAATATTGGCGACTCGTGCAGCTTGAGCCGGATATAGACGGAGAACGCGAGGAGGATCAGCGAAAGCCAGAACGGAATCCGCCAGCCCCAATCGGCAAAATCCTTGGCATCCATCCACAAGCGTGCGCCACCGATCACCGCCAACGCCATGAAGAATCCCAGGGTCGCAGTGGTTTGGATCCAGGCCGTGTCGTAGCCGCGTCTCTCGTGCGGCGCGTGCTCGGCGACGTACGTCGCAGCGCCGCCATATTCGCCGCCGAGTGCCAAGCCCTGTACCAGCCGCAGCGTCACCAGCAGCACGGGTGCTGCCCAGCCGATAGTCGCGTACGTGGGCAGCAGGCCCACCAGGAAGGTCGCACCACCCATGAACACGATGGTGATCAGGAACGTGTATTTGCGTCCGACCAGATCGCCGATCCGGCCAAAGACGATGGCGCCGAACGGCCGCACCAGAAAGCCCGCGGCATAGGTCGCGAACGCCGAAAGCAGCGCCGCCGTATCGTTCCCCGAGGGGAAGAACAGGGCCGCGAAGAACGGCGCCAGCGTCGCGTAAAGATAGAAGTCATACCACTCGAAGACCGTGCCGAGCGAGGAGGCGAAGATGACCTTCTTCTCCTCCGTTCCGACGCTCTGGATCGACTCTTCCTCCAAAAGCCCTTTGGTACTGGAAACGGCCATCGCTGACTCCCTCAGTTCGTTATCCCACGAATCCAACTTCCAGCGTGCCGGATATCCTACTCCTCAGCTTGGACTCCGCCATCGCTGCCTCCGGTCTTGACATACCACGAATGCTGCTCCAGCGCGCAATATCCTCGCGCCAGCTTACGCAAAGCTTACACAACCCACGTACGGTTGGTTGTGGCAGACCAGGGAGGACCGTGCTCAAGGCCGCTGGAGCAGTCCGTTGATCTTGGCGATCAGGTCCCGGGTCGAAAACGGCTTCGTGACGTAGAGGTCGGCCCCGATCGACAGCCCCTTGCTGACCTCCGCGTCGCGCCCCTTTGCGGATAGCATGATAATCTTTATATGCCCCCAGTCGGCGCGTTCGCGAATGCGCTTGCACACCTCGTAGCCGCTGCGCAGCGGCATCATTACATCGAGCAACACCAGGTCGGGATTGCAGTCCTCGACCGCTTTGAGCGCCTCGTCGCCGTTGCGCGCCACATGTACTTCGTATCCGCTGCGCTGCAGCAGAAACTCGACCGCAGCGACAATATTCGGCTCGTCGTCGGCGATCAGGATTTTCTTGCTCAAGCTCGGGCTCCGGTCGGCAGGGTAAACGAAAAGCGCGCGCCGCTCCCCAGGCTGCTTTCCACCCACATCCTGCCGCCGTAATGCTCGACGATCTGGCGGCTTATATGCAAGCCGAGGCCGCTGCCGTGCGGTTTGTCGATGAGCGTATCGCCCACCTGGTGGAATTTGCTGAAGATCGCCTCGTGATCTTCCGGGCTGATTCCCCGGCCATTGTCCCGCACGTCGATCCGCAGGCAGCCGTCGCGTTCCGCGAGCGCAATCTCGACCCAACCGTTCGTACTATCGCAGAACTTCACCGCATTTGACAGGAGGTTGAGCATGACCTGGATCATGCGGTCGAGGTCGGCGGTCACCACGGAAACCTGCTCGGGGAGCCGCGCCTGTATGTCGATGTCCTTCTCCTTCAGGAGTTGGTCCATGGCGGCGAGCGTGTCCGAGATGACCTCCTTCATGTCGACATCGGATTCGACCCAATCGGCCTTTCCCGACTCGATCTTGGCCAGGTCGAGGACCTGATTGATGAGCCGTGTGAGCCGCTCGGCTTCCTTGGTGATGATGCCGAGGAATTTTTTGCGCTGCTCCACTTCCACTTCGGGGTCGTCGAGCAGGATCTCGGTGAACGCGCGGATCGAAGTGAGCGGCGTGCGCAGCTCGTGGGTCACCGTGGAGATGAAGTCGTCCTTCAGCCGGTCGAGCTCCGTCAGCCGGTCGTTGGCCTCGCGCAGCTCGGCCGTCGCCGCCTCCAGCTCTCGCGACTTCTGCTCGAGCTTGTGACTGTAGACGACTACCTGCGACGCCTCGTCGAGGATCTCGCGCACCTCGCCGATGGTGAGCGCCTCTTCCTTGACCACCGAGGCCACCATCACACGCGCCGAGGCGGCACCGATTGCACCGGCGAGTTGGACCTCGACGTAATGCACCAGTTCCGCGTCGGCGACAAGGGGATCATCGGGCCAGCGCAGCATCTTCGCGCTTGCGTATTCGGCGAACGCCGCGTCCGCCGCGGCGACGCCCAAAAACCGCGCCAGCAAACTGTACAAATCGGGCACCGACGCGGTGCCGCGCCAGAAGCGCGCGCCGCCCACCTCGCCGGTCTGTTTGAACACGTCGACAAACAGACTTGCCTGCCGGTGCTCATCGGCGCTTTGCGAGACCGATAGCGACACGGCGACATAGGCACCGATATTCGCGATCATGCTCCAGATCATTGCGTGGGTGATCTGGTCCAGGCCCGAGAGCCCGAAAAGCTGCAGAGGTCTCAAGAGCTCGATCCCGAGGGGTCCCTGTTCGAGCAGATGGGTTGGCAGCCAGCCCGAGCGCGCCAGTGCGGGCAGCAGCAACGTGTAGGACCAGACCGCGAAGCCGGCAGTCAACCCCGAGAGCGCCCCCAACCGGGCACCGCCCTTCCAGAAGATACCGCCCAGGACAGACGGCGCGAACTGGGCTACGGCGGCGAACGAAATCAGCCCAATCGAGACCAGCGCGTAGGCTTCGCCTGCCAGCTTGAAGTACAGATAGCCGAGCAACAGAATCAGCACGATGGCGCTGCGCCTTATGCCCAGCAATAGCCGGGTCAGGTCGCGGCGCTCGTTGAGCCGCAGGCTGCGCAGCCTCAGCAACACCGGCATCAGCAGGTCGTTGCAGACCATCGTCGAGAGCGCGATAGTTTCGACGATCACCATGCCGGTGGCGGCCGACAGACCTCCTATGAAAACCAGCAACGCGAGCCACTCGTGCTTCTCGACCATCGGTAAAGTGAGCACGAAGGTATCCGCATCCACGCTGCCATCCGGAAAGCGCAGCAGGCCGCCGAAGGCGATGGGCAACACGAAAACGTTGATCGCGAGCATATAGACCGGAAACAACCAGATTGCCTTGTTGAGATGTTTCTCGTCGACGTTCTCGATGACCGCGACCTGGAACTGGCGCGGCAGGAACATGATCGCCATCATCGAGAGGATCGTGAGCCAAACCCAACTCGCGTAGCCGCCAGCGACCCCCTCGAGGGGACTCATCATCGCGTGGAGCTTCGGCACGGCTGCCGCACGCGCAAACAGGTCACCGAAGCCATCGTAGATGCCAAAGGTGACGAACGCGCCTACCGCCAGAAACGCGACCAGCTTTACCAGCGATTCGAATGCGATAGCTGCGACCATGCCCTGGTGGTGTTCGGCCGCGTCGAGATGGCGCGTGCCGAAGACAATCGTGAAGGCCGCGAGGATCATCGCCACCCACAGTGCGGTGTCCTCCCGGATCGGCGCTTCGCCGACCCGGGTCGGCATGAGGATCTCCGGATAGTGGACAAGAATCGTGAAGCTATTCGATACCGCCTTCAACTGCAGCGAGATGTAGGGAAGGATGCCGATGACCGCGATGACGGTGACGAGTCCGCCAAGCAGCGCGCTCTTGCCGTAGCGCGATGCGATGAAGTCGGCGAGCGAGGTAATGCGGTTTTGCTTCGAGATGCGCAGGATCTTGCGCATCACGACCCACCATAGGGCGATCATCAGCGTCGGACCGATGTAAATCGGAAGAAAGCCGACCCCGTCGCTGGCCGCGCGGCCGACGCTGCCGTAAAAAGTCCAGGCCGTTGCGTATACCGCCAGCGACAGGCTGTAGATGTACGGGCTCGCGATAATCGACCGGCCCGCGTCGGCACGCTTGTCGGCGTAATAGGCGATCGCGAACAGCAAGCCGAGGTACGCGAACGAGGTAAAGACGATGGCCGTGCTGTGCAGCATGGCGCGCCCGGGCTAGCGGTCCGACTCGGCCACGAATGCCATCAAGGCAATCAGCACCGCCCAGACCACGAAGATATAGGCATACAGCACCGGTACGCCGAATACCGTGCCCGGCACGTTGAAAAGCGCGAGGATCGGATAATTGAACAGCAGCAGGCCGAGCATGCACAGCGCGACGAAACGTTGTCCCCTGCTTGCGAAATCGCTCATTGGGCGTCCTTGGCGGAACCGGGTCAGCTTTCGGGCCGGGGACGTACGACAGTGACGCTGCACGGCGCCTCCGCCACGACCTGGGCGGACACACCCGGAAACAGGCGCGCGGGCGTACTCCTCCGGGGCGGCCCTATCAGTATCTGGTCGACGTCGTTCATCCTGGCGTAGTCGATCAGTGCTGCCGCCGGGTTTTCCGACTCCAGCACGTGGTAGGTCAGGCGCTCTTCGGGCAATTGCAGCGGCGTTGCCCAGCGGCGCAATTTCAACAGATGCTGGATGTGGCGACCGGTGGCTGTATCCTCATCCCGCTCGCCGCGGAGCGCTGCGGCGGGCGGCACCGCGGTCACGCAGGCAATGCGGCATTGGTCGTCGGCCGCGACCAGGCGCCGCGCCGCATCCCGCAACGCCTCGAACAACGCCGCGTCGGGGAGGGCCGGGCCGATCGCCACCAGCACGATTGGTGCGGGGCCGATGGCGGTCGATGGCGGCGGGCATGGCGCGGGTTCGAACTTTCTGGTCTGCACCCAGTGGTGAAACAGCGTCCACGCGCCGGCGCGGCGGTGCCGCGAGCCGCGCTCGGTAAGCGCGACCTGGGCAGGATTTGCCAAGTCGAAGGCGACCTCGGCGGCCGAGGCGTACCGGTCGCGGGCATCGACTTCGAGACAATGCAGGATGACCTCCTGCAGCCACTCCGGTGTGTTCGCAACGAGCGCCCGGGGTGGAATCGGGTCACGATAGAGCCGCCTGCGCAGTTCGGCAATCGTGCTCGGTTTGCCGAACGGAACGCGCCCGGTGACAAGTTCGTAGAGGATTCCTCCGAGCGCGTAGATGTCGCTGCGCGGGTCGCAGCGTACGCCCAGCGCTTGCTCGGGCGACATGTAGACCCAGTTGCCGACCGGAAAGCGAAGCTCCTCCGCCAGCAGATCGGGATAATGGCTGTGGTGGGCGAGTCCGAAATCGATGAGCACCGCATCACCGTTCGGACGATACAGTACGTTGGTCGGTTTGAGATCGAGGTGCACCACGTCTTGCCGGTGAAGATCGTGGAGTGCGAGGGCAAGCGCTGCACCCAGGCGAGCGATTTCCTGCGGTGCAATCGGGGCTCGCTCCACCCAGTCATTCAGCCTGACGCCGTCGACGTGCTCCATGACCAGGTACGGAGTGGTTTCAATGTCCCCGAACGCCACCAGCGTTGGATGATGGGGACCCTGGGCGAGGGCGCCCATCACCATGCGGCAAACCTCGAAGCTGATGACGTTCACGGCGCGCTCCCCTGGACCGAGCCGCGGGATCTTCATGATCAGCGGGAGAGGACCGTGCGGACCACTCAACCGGAAGATCGACGCCATGCTGCCGACGTGGATCATCTCGCCCAGGCAAAAGCCATCGATCTCGGTTCCCGGCCCCGGCGGGTTCATTTACGCACCACGTTCGAGCCGCCGGGCCAGCCGTTCCGGAAGTCCGGCGGCCCGAATCTTCTGCGCGGCGGAATCATGGTCGTAGGGAACGCGGAAGAAGGTCAGCCTGGACCGCTCCAGATCGGCGATCGCATAGCATGCCTTGTTGATCCGATCACGCGGCTGGCCGGCGGACCCGACAATGGCCAGCCATTGCCGGTGTTTCCCGATAGGGATGGGAGTCCCGGATACTGGGCGGAACGGCATCGGTCGCCCGTCCGCGCCCAGGTAATACAGCTTCGGTTCGTGCACGTGTCCGCAAAAGATGTAGACGGCGTTGCCGGCCCGGATGCTTCGTTCCGCCTCCGCCGGACCGGTGACGTAAATCGACCGCTCGGGCGCGGCGGCGCTGGCATGCACGAACAGGGTATTTCCATCTCTGACGGTGAGAGGCAGGGCTGTGAGAAAAGCGCGCTGCCTGTCGCCAAGCTGAGCCTGCGTCCAGGCAATCGCAGCCTGCGCGCTGGCATTCAGCGGGTCGGCCGGCCGGCCGACCGCCGCCGCATCGTGGTTGCCGAGCACGACCACCGCGCCATCGGCCGCGTACTGTTCGATTATGTCCAGCACCGCCAGCGGATCGGCCCCATAGCCGACCAGATCGCCGAGGAAGGCGTACCGGTCTGCGCCCAGCGCTTGGGCGTGCGCCAAGCAGGCGGTGATGGCCTCCAGGTTGCTGTGAATGTCGGCGAACAGGGCCAGCTTCATCGGGATTGCCCGTTGCAGAGAGCAAAAGGATGGGCCGGAATCGGGTCCCGCGACAAGCGCCAATCACGCGTGGAGGCAGACCGAGCGAACGCGAATGCCATAGCTCCGTTGATCCCGGCGAAGATCTTTTCGCTTTTGGTCAGTCCTGGTTCGCGCAGTGCAAACGCTTAAGAAGGAAGAAGCGCGCGACGCTCGTCATTGAGAATGTCGCTGTTCCACAGGTGTCTCGAGGCAGTAGCCCACACTGCGCACGGTCGAGATCTTCACGCCACCGGGCTCCAGCTTCTTGCGCAGCCGGTGCACGTACACCTCGATCGCATTGGTGCTGACTTCTTCGCCCCACTCACACAGGTGCTCGACGAGCTGGTCCTTATGCATCAACCGCCCCGGGCGCTGCAGGAACAGTTCGAGGAGGTTCAGTTCCCGCGCGGATAGCTCGAGCCGTTCGCCGCCGAGTTCGGCGACGCGTCCCACCTGGTCGAAGCTCAGCTGTCCGTGCTTGATGAGCGTGGGCGCGCCGGACATGCCCCGACGCGTGAGCGCGCGCACGCGTGCCTCCAATTCGGCGAGTTGAAACGGCTTGCCGAGGTAGTCGTCGGCTCCGCCATCCAGCCCGCGCACGCGGTCGTTGACGCTGTCGAGCGCGGTGAGCAGCAGCACCGGCAGTCGCGAGTCGCGCGCGCGCAGGCGCTTGAGGACTTCAAAACCGGAGAGCTTGGGCAGGCTGATGTCGAGGATCAGCAGGTCGAACTCGTTCGTGATGAGGGCCGCGTCGGCTTCGCCGCCGTTCTTGACCCAGTCGACAGCATACCCCGACTTGCGCATTGTGCGCTGCAGCCCATCCGCGAGTACCGGGTCGTCTTCCGCGATCAGAATACGCATCGGCCTACTCCTTTGAGCAACAGACCTTTCGCCACGAGGCCAGTCTGGGCGACACGCGATCCCAAGCGCGGGCAATCGCCCGTGGCGGATTCTTGCACATATACGATCGGAACCGTGGATGGCCGGTGGGCGTCATGAGATTACGCAGGCGCCAGACGATGGTAGACACCGAGTGCCCGACGAAGAGACGGCGCGGCGCTGACTGCTCGTTTTCGCGGAGCAGTGACGCTGCGCGTCGTCCGACCCGGACGTCATGTGGCGCCGTTCCAGCGTTGTTCCGGTGGTGAGAGCCGCGTGCATGCCGCATTTTCCCCGTAAGTGCAGGAAGCACGATCACCCATTCGAGGCGCCACTTATGCCGGTGGCACAGCGCTTGCTGGTTGCAGTCGAAGGCGCAGGGCGGCCAGAGGAGGTATTGATGGCAAGCGGGTTGCATTACGCAAAGACCACGAAAGGCATCGAAGAGGTCGGTCAGCGCCGGAACAACTTGCGCGGCAAGATGCGCACGATGCTCATCCTGATCGATCGCGCAAAAACGGCCGACGAGCTTAGGTCCCAAGCAGAAAGGATCGGCGTTCCGCCCGACTTCCTCGAGGTGATGGTTCGCGAAGGCTATGTGACGCCGATCGGAGGAGGCGCCACCTCAACGCCCGAGGCCGCGAACGATGCCGGATCGAGCACCGTTTCGGCCGGCGAACTTGGCCAGTTTCGCGCGGCGAAGTCATTCATGAACGAGACCGTGGTGAATGCGCTGGGAATTCGCGCCTTCATGTTCACGTTGCGGCTTGAACGGTGCGTCACCCGCGCTGATCTCGGAGCGTTGATGCCCGATTATCAGAAAGCGTTGCGCAAGGTTGCGAGCGAGCCGGAAGCACGGGCGCTGGAGGATCGCATGCGCGAGCTCCTGGCCTGACTCGCAAGCGGGGGGTTCGGAGGTTCATGCCGCGCCGACGATGCCGCGTGTCCGACACTCACAATCGCGGCCGGCGTTGAAGACGACCCGAACGAGGATCAGCTGGGCGGTGGCGCGGTGTCCGCGAACGAGGTGCGTCTCGCGAGTTTTTCGGCCAGACGGGCGAGGTTAGGATGTTCCGCGCGCCAATCGAGCGATGGATGGCGCAAATCCAGGTAGCCGAGCGCGCAGCCGGCAGCGATATCGGCCAGCGTGTAGCCCTCGCCGCTGCACCAGGACCGCTCCCCCAGCTCGCGGGCGAGTTCCGCCACGCCGAGGGTCACCTTGCGTTGCTGCCGCGTGATCCATTCGGCGCTCTGCTGCGCCGCCGGGCGCTTGTGCTCGAGGACGATGGTGGCGGCGGCGTCGCAGATGCCGTCGGAGAGCGCTTCCCAGCGTTTGACCGCAATGCGCTGCCGCGAAGGCTCGGGAATGAGCCGGCTGACCGGACTCACTGCGTCGAGATATTCCACGATGACGCGCGAATCGAAAAGACTCATGCCGTCTTCCATGAGCAGCACCGGAATCTTGCCCAGCGGATTGTGCTCGCTGACGGTGTTGCCCGCGTCCCAGGGTGATTCCTCGAGCAATGTGTACTCGATCTTCTTTTCGGCAAGCGCTATGCGAACCTTGCGGGCATAGGGGCTTGTGAGCGAGGCAATCAGTTTGAGCAAGATCGAGACGTGACGCAGGCCATAATTGGAGCAAAGTATAACATTCGACCGGTCTCTTGCTGGCTCGCGGCTCTTGCCCGCGATCGCCGCAGGACTTCATTTGTCGCGTGCTAAACTCGATTGCCCTGTGCCAGGCAACGCTCGCACCCAATGTCGCTGCACGCTGCCACAACCCGCTTGAGCCCGATGCCTTCTCCGCGTCTTCCGGACCTGCCCCTCACGGCACTCTCGCCGCTCGACGGGCGCTACACCGCAAAAGTCGCGGCGTTGCGTGAGCATTTCAGCGAATTCGGATTGATCCGCGCCCGGGTGCGGGTGGAGATTGCCTGGCTCCTCGCACTCGCCGAAGAAAAGGGCGTCGCCGAGGTACCCTCATTCAGCAAGGCCGTGCGGGAAGCGCTGCAGTCGGCCGCGCAATCCTTCGGCGTCGAGGATGCCGAAGCGGTAAAACGCATCGAGTGCACCACCAAACACGATGTCAAGGCGATCGAGTACTGGCTGAAGGAACGTTTCGCCGGGACGGCGGAGGTGGCGCAGGTCATCGAGTTCATCCACTTCGCCTGCACTTCCGAAGACATCAACAACCTGGCGCACGGACTGATGCTGCGCTCGGCGTTGCGTGAGATCCTGCTGCCGGCGTTGCGCGAGATCGCGACGGCGCTGCGCGGCCTCGCGCATGCGCACGCGGAGGTCGCGATGCTTGCCCGCACGCACGGGCAGCCGGCGACGCCCACCACACTCGGCAAGGAAATGGCCAACGTGGTCGCGCGCCTCGAACGGGCGGCTACCGCCATCGAGCGCGTGCCGCTCAAGGGCAAGATCAACGGCGCAGTGGGCTATTACAACGCTCACGTGGTCGCCTATCCCGAAGTCGACTGGGAGCGGCTCGCTGCACGATTGGTGACGGAGATCGGGCTCGAGTTCAACCCCTACACGACGCAGATCGAGCCGCATGATTACATGGCCGAATTGTTCGACGCCGTGGCGCGGGCCAACACCGTGCTGATCGATCTCGACCGCGACCTGTGGGGGTACATTTCACTCGGATATTTTCGCCAGCGCATGCGCGAAGGCGAGGTTGGGTCCTCCACCATGCCGCACAAGGTGAATCCGATCGACTTCGAAAATTCCGAAGGCAATCTCGGCCTCGCCAATGCACTGTTGCGCCATCTCGCCGAAAAGCTTCCGATCTCGCGGTGGCAGCGCGATCTGACCGACTCGACCGTGCTGCGCAACATGGGCGTGGCGTTTGGCTACACGCTGCTCGGATGGGTATCGCTGCGCCAGGGGCTCGCCAAGCTCGAAGCGGATCCGGCGCGCATGGCGGCCGATCTCGATCTTAACTGGGAGGTGCTCGCCGAGCCGATCCAGACAATGATGCGCCGCTACGGGCTGGCAAATCCGTATGAGCAGCTCAAGGATCTGACACGGGGAAAGAGCGGCATGTCGCGTGAAACGCTGCACGCGTTCATCGACTGTCTCGCCATGCCGGTGGACGCGAGAGCGCGGCTGAAGGCCCTTACACCCGCTACCTATATCGGCCGCGCCGCAGAACTGGCGCGGCGCATCTAAGGGATTACGCACGTGCATGACAATACTCCGTCATTCATGGCGCGGCGCATCTAAGGGATTACGCAAGTGCATGACAAAACTCCGTCATTCCCGCGAACGCGGGAATCCATTTTTAAGCATCAAGATGGGTTCATTTCGAAGTCAAAGCGGGTTCGCAATTCAAGTTCAAAATGGGCCCCCGCGTTCGCGGGGGTGACGGGTTACCACTGTCGATTCCACGGGGGTGACGGGTTACCACTGTCGATTCCGCGGGGATGACGGGTTGAGTGCCGTCATCCCCGCTTCGCTTCACGCCGTTCCCTGAAGAACGCGCAGACGGCCGGCGCGATGGTCACCAGCACGATCCCTACCACGATCAGGCTTAGATGCTCCTTGACCCATGGGATGTTGCCGAAAACGTAGCCTGCATACGTGAGTGAGCCGATCCAGCAAAGACCGCCGATCACGTTGTAGCAAACAAACTTTCCGTAACGCATCCCGGCCACGCCGGCGAGAAACGGGGCGAACGTCCTGATGACCGGAATGAATCGGCCGATGATGATGGTCACGCCCCCGTACTTGTCGTAGAACGCTTGGGTGCGCTGCAGATGAGCCTGCTTGAAAAAGCGCGAGTCCGGCTTGTCGAAGACGCGCGGTCCGATGAAATGGCCGATTGCGTAATTAAGCGTGTCGCCCGCAACCGCTGCGACGACCAGCATCCCGGCCAGCAGGTGAACGTTTAGCCCGGCGCTCGCCGCCACCGTGCCCGCGATGAACAGGATCGAATCCCCAGGCAGGAATGGAAATACCACCAGCCCCGTCTCGGCGAAGATCACCACGAAAAGCAGGGCATACAGCGAGAGACCGTATTGGGCGCCGAGCTGCGCGACCGTTTGGTCGAGCGCGAAGATCGAGTAGAGGAGCGTAGTCAGCATCGGAAAATAGGGTCAGAGACGACTTTTCCACCTGAGGTGCTGCCGCCTCGGGCAGCAATAAAAGTCGTCTCTGACCCTACTTTCCTCAGGGCAGAATCTTCTCGCCTTCGGGACCGGTGCGCTTTCTTTCCGGCTTCACGAGATCTTCGCGCGACACGCCCATCCACATGACCAGCGGCGCCATTACCAGCACCGAGGAGTAGATGCCGAACAAGATGCCGATGGTCAGTGCCAGCGCGAAGTAATGGAGCGTTTCGCCGCCGAAGATCAGCATCGACGTCACCATCAACTGGGTGCTGCCGTGGGTGATGATCGTGCGCGAGATTGTACGAGTGATCGCGTTGTCGATCACGTGCGTCACAGTCGCCTTGCGCATCTTCCGGAAATTCTCGCGAATCCGATCGGCAATCACCACCGACTCGTTGACGGAGTACCCCAGCACTGCGAGCACTGCCGCGAGCACGGGCAGCGAGAACTCCCATTGGAACAGAGCGAAAAAGCCGAGGATGATCACCACGTCATGCAGGTTTGCGATGATCGCCGCGACGGCAAAGCGCCATTCGAAGCGCATTGCGAGATAGCCGACAATGCCGAGCGACACCAGCAGCAGCGCAAGCGCGCCGTTCTCGAATAGCTCCTTGCCGACCTGCGGTCCCACGAACTCCACCCGTTGCTGCGTAGCCGACGGGTCGTCGGCCTTGAGCGTCCTCATCACGCGGTCGGAAAGCTGCGCGCTCGACACACCCTCCTTGAGCGGAAGCCGGATGAGCGCGTTGGTGGTGGTGCCAAAGCTTTGCACGGAGAACTCGCCGAGGTTGAGCTTGTCGATCGAGGTTCGTACCCGATTGAAATCGACCGGATGGGCGTAGGCGACTTCGACCACGGTGCCGCCACGGAAGTCCACCCCGAGGTTGAGGCCCTTGGTGGCGAGGAAGACAACGGCGAGCAGGAACGTGACCGCGGAGATCACGTTGAAGATCAGCGCGTGCCGCATGAACGGGATGTCGCGCGTGAAGCGGAAAAATTCCATGGCTGTCTCGGGGCGGGCTTTGAGTGCCGGTTCTGGGGTTGCGTGGGGTGCCGGGGTTACGCGGGCGTCGTTTCCGGCTTCCACACCTGGCCAATCGAGATGCCCTCGAGCTTCTTGCGCCGGCCGTACAGGAGGTTCACGAATCCCCGCGACACGAACACCGCGGAGAACATCGAGGTCAGGATCCCGAGCACATGGACCACCGCAAAACCGCGCACCGGCCCGGAGCCGAAGATGAAAAGCGCGATGCCCGCGATCAGCGTGGTGACGTTGGAGTCGAGAATGGTGCCCCAAGCCCGCTCATAGCCCGCCTGGATCGCCGCATGCGGTGTGGCTCCCCATCGCAGTTCCTCGCGGATGCGCTCGTTGATCAGCACGTTGGCATCGATGGCCATGCCCAGCGTGAGCGCGATGGCGGCGATACCGGGCAGCGTGAGGGTGGCCTGCAGCAGCGACAGCAGGGCCACCAGCAGCATCAGGTTGACGGCCAGCGCGATGGTGGAGATCACGCCCATCAGCAAGTAGTAGACGCACATGAAGATGGCCAGCACGATGAAGCCATAGGTGACCGACTTGAATCCCTTGTCGATGTTCTCGGCCCCGAGCGACGGGCCGATCGTGC
>JANXZT010000456.1 GCA_025355395.1 Betaproteobacteria bacterium | reverse complement strand
GTTCACGGAACGAACCATCGACCGGATCGGGCGGATTACGCCGCTCGGTATCGTCACCGAGTTCAGCGCCGGTATCACCGCGGGCGCGTTCCCTGACCACATCACGGCCGGCCCCGACGGCAACCTGTGGTTCACGGAGTTCGGCATCGACCGCGTCGGCCGGATTACGCCGCTCGGCGTCGTCACCGAGTTCAGCGCCGGCATCAGCGCCGGTGCCGGCCTGTTTGACATCACGGCCGGCCCCGATGGCAACCTGTGGTTCACGGAACTGACCGGCAATAGGATCGGACGGATCCCCACCGGGGCTGGCCCTGGCATCGCGCCGCCGACAATCGTGAAGTCTTTCGGCGCGGCGAGCATCGCGCTGAACGGGTCGACCTCGCTCAGCTTCACCATCAACAATCCCAACGCATCCACGCTGACCGGCGTTGGCTTCACCGACGCGTTGCCGGCGGGCCTGGTGGTCGCAACCCCGAACGGGCTGGCGGGTAGCTGCGGTGGGGGCACGATTACGGCGACCGCCGGATCGGGCAGCATCAGCTTGGCGAGTGCGACGCTCGCAGCGAGCGCCTCGTGCACCTTCAGCGCCAACGTGACTGGCACCACCGCGGGAACGAAGAACAATACGACCGGCGCGGTCACCTCGGTTGAAGGCGGTACCGGCGGCACGGCCTCGGCAGGCGTCACAGTTATTGGAGCAGGGCCGCCGCCTCCGCCGCCAACGCCGACGACCATACCCACCCTGCAGCAATGGGCGCTGTGGCTACTCGGTCTGCTCCTGATCGTCACCGCCGGCGTTACGTTGCGCGCGCGCAAGAAAGATTGAGCAAACGCGAGGACCGGTAATACATCGCGCGGGCCGACATTGGCAAACGCGTGTGAACGATGCGCTGCTAAAGATCGTAGAGAGGTCGATCGCATCGACGAAACGCGACGTCAAGGTGAATGTTGAGCGCCTCATTCCCACAGGCCAACGGTCAAGAGTGGCAAGAGACGCGAAAACCGGAGGGCTTGGCCGGCGGCTGAGGCAAAGGGCAAGCCTGGTTATGAAGCGCGCATAGCACGTCACGTATTCCTTTTCTTGGCGGTTACCGGCGCTTTGCGACCAACCCACATTGGTTCGTTGACGGGAGACTTCCATGACGACCCGGTTGGAACGCCCGCTGAAGAGGGAGCTCGAAGTGGCAGGCGCCGCTTACACCCTCACCATCTCCAGCGATGGCTTGAAGCTCGTGCCCAAGGGCAAGCGCAATGGCTACGCGCTGGCATGGAGTGCACTCGTGAGCGGTGACGCCGCGCTCGCCCAGGCGCTCAATGCCTCGCTTCACACCCTTGCGCGCCCGTCGACCCGCGCCACGCGGGAGAGCAAGTAGTCCACTTCCGCGCGCGCGGCCGCGGAAAGCGCTACACCGGGCTTGCGCTGCGTTTCGGATGCCAGCAATCCCCGCCGCATCAGGATGTATTTGCGCACGGCAAGGCCGACGCCAGGCTGCTGCTCGTAGCGGATCAACGGGAGATGCGCGTCGAACAGATCGTGGGCTTCATCGCGGCGGCCCTGCCCCGACAGGCGAACGACATCCACCAGGAGGTCGGGAAAGGCGTAACCGGTGTTGGCGCCATCCGCGCCGCGCTCCATTTCATGATCGAGGAAGAGTCCGCCATTGCCGCAAAGAATGGAGACGTGGCGCATGGACCCGTCCTGCTCGAAGGCGCGCAGGGTCGAGATCTTGTCGAGCCCCGGCCAGTCCTCGTGCTTCAGCATCACGCAGGACGGGCTGTCCATCACGATCTTCCGGATCACCGCGGGCGTGAACACCACCGACAAGGTCAGCGGATAATCCTGCAGCACCCAGGGAATGTCGTCGCCAACGGCTTCCACCGCCTGCTTGAAATAGCCTGTTATCTGATCGTCGGTGCGCAGATGCGGCGGCGGCGCGATCATCACCCCGGCAGCGCCGGCATCCATCGATTTCAACGCCAGCGAGCGCATGGTGGCGAAGCCGGGCGCGGAGACGCCGACGATGATCTGCATGTTTTTGGCGCGCTTCACGAAGCGGAGCGCGACCTGCTCGGCCTCGGCGGCATCAAGCTTGGGCGCCTCCCCCAGAATGCCCAATACAGTCACGCCGTCGCAGCCGACCTCGGCGTAGAAGTCGGTCAGCCGGTCGATGGATTTCTCGTCGATGCGGCCGTCATCGTGGAACGGCGTCGGCGCAATCGCGAAGGTGCCTGCGGCCTTGTGGGTGAGTTTTGTCATTTTTTCCTCTCAACTTTAATTCCGTCATTCCGGGACGGTCCGAAGGAGCAGACCTCAGATGTGCAATTGCACATCGGGAAATCCTTGGATTCCGGGTTCGATGCTACGCATCGACCCGGAATGACATAATGAACGCTCGCGCCCCGGAATGACGGCGAACGTCAGAATCGCCGCGCGCCCATCTTGATCTCTTCCTCGGTGAAGAAAATATCCTTGGCGTGTTCGACGACATCCTGCGCCTTCCATCCCTCATGCGGCGGCTTCCAGCCTTGCTTCTCCATCATCCGCATTTCGCGCACGCCGCGCGGACCGGAAACGCCGAGCACCTTGCCGGTCTGGTCGCCCGACA
>JANXZT010000440.1 GCA_025355395.1 Betaproteobacteria bacterium | reverse complement strand
CCGATTATGGTCGCGTGCTGGTGGGCATGCAGGTGCCGGCCCGGGACAAGGCGGCCTTCCGCAGTTTCCTCGGCAACCTCGGGTACAGTTATGCGGAAGAAACCAACAATGTGGCCTACCGGCTGTTCCTCGGGCGCTGATGCCGCGCGCGACACGGGGACCAGCCGGCCAAAAAAAGCAACAGCGCCGCCGGTCGGGCCGGAGATTCGGCATTCTCTCTAGGCATTTCCCGCCTGCGCGTGGCACACTACCCGCGAAATCTGACTGTCATAAACTTGAAGCTCCGGGAGGCCACCCGAAGTTCGTGTGACGATGAGACGCATTGGGAAATGATTTGAGCGCCGAAAAATCCCTGGCTGGAGTCAAGGTCATGGTCATCGACGACAGCAATACCATCCGCCGCAGCGCGGAAATCTTCCTGCTGCAGGCGGGATGCACCGTCATACTCGCCGAGGACGGGTTCGATGCCCTGGCCAAGATCACCGATCACCAGCCGGAAATGGTTTTCGTGGACATCATGATGCCGCGTCTCGATGGCTATCAGACGTGCGCCCTTATCAAGAAAAACGCCAGGTACCACGCCATGCCGGTCGTCATGCTTTCGTCCAAGGATGGGCTTTTCGACCGGGCGCGCGGCCGGATGGTGGGTTCTGACCAATATTTGACCAAACCATTCACCAAGGAAAGCCTGCTGAAGGCAGTCGCCACCCATGTCAGGGTCGTGGCATGACCGGCCCCGCGGCGCAACGTTTTGGGACCGCAGAACGGGGGCGCCACAAAGGCAAGCACATGGCCAGAAAAAAAATACTGATCGTCGATGACTCACCCACGGAGCGGCACCTGCTGAACGATCTGCTCAGCAAGGCGGGCTTCGACGTCGTGGCGAGCGACAACGGCGAGGACGCCATCGTCAAGGCGCGGCAGGTGCGTCCGGATTTGATTCTGATGGACGTGGTGATGCCCGGCTTGAACGGCTTCCAGGCAACGCGGGCGATCAGCCGCGACCCGGACACCAAGAAGATCCCGATCATCATGTGCACGTCGAAGAGTCAGGAAACCGACAAAATCTGGGGGATGCGGCAAGGCGCGCGCGATTACGTCGTGAAGCCGGTCGACCGCGACGAGCTCCTGACCAAGATCGCCGCACTCTGCTGAGCCCAACCTCGAGACGGATACGCCATGGCCCGCGCCGCGAAACTCGACCTTCGATTGTTCCAGCGGGAACTCGCCGCGCGTCTCGCGAGCAAGACCGCGGCGCAGGTCGAATCGTCGCGCCTGGGGCTCGCCTGCGGTGGCCATAATTGGCTGATCCGGCTCGCCGATGCCGCGGAAGTCGTCGCGCTCCCGGCGATTGCCAGCGTGCCGCTGACCAAGCCGTGGTTCACGGGGGTGGCGAACATTCGTGGCAATCTGTACAGCGTGGTCGACCTCGCACGCTTCATCGGTAGCGATCCGGCCAGCACCTTGGCCGCCGCCGGCCAGAATCGGCTGGTGGTGTTCGGCCCGCGTGCGGGCGATCTTCGTGCCGGCATCATCGTGCAACGCGTGCTCGGGCTTCGCAACGTGACCGAGCTCGCGCCAGCGGCGCCGGCTGAATCGGCCCCGCAATGGTATGGCCAGCGGTGGCTGGATGCGAGCGGCGGCGCATGGCAGGAAATCGATCTCGGGCGCTTGGCTGATGATCCCGCATTCCTGCAGGCCGGCCTGTAGTCAATGAAGGCGCAACGATGCCAACGATGCGCGCGCGGCGTCCTGGAGGGAATATGTCGTTGACTTTGAAGATGCACCGATTGCTCGGCGGCGACAAGGGCACGGTCGCGCTCGTCAGTCCCACCGCGACTCATGTGGAAATACCGACGACGCAGGTGAAAATGTCGCAGGGATACGACCCGGTGGCCTCGGTATCGATGATGGATCAAGTGAAGAGCTCCACCGCCGAGACCAAGGTGCCGGGTGCGTTGCCGCTGATCGGGCATCTGCCGATAGCGAAGCAGCTGCAGATTCTGTTTGCGCTGATGTTTGCCTTCCTTGCGCTCGCCGCGCTCATGATGTGGCTCGACGCCCGCGCTACCGGACAGCGCGGCGCCGCATCGGCCACCGCCACCGAAATGCAGATGCTCTCCCAGCGGCTCGCGCGCGGCACCGCCTTCGCCGCGCAGGGCCAGGCGAGCGCCTTTGCCTCCTTGAAAGACAGCCGTGATCGCTTCAAGGCCGATCTCGAGGTGCTTGCCAATGGTGGACCGGCAAAGGGCGTGAACCTCGATGCCGCTGGCGACGAAGCCGTGGTCAAGCTGTTGCAGGAAACGAAGACGCGCTGGGATCGCGTCGATGCCAGTACCAGTCATGTGCTCGAAAACCAGGAGCCGCTGACGGCGCTCGCGAAGGGCCTTGGCACGATCAACCGCGGCAACAATGCGCTGCTCGAGCTTTCGCAACAGGTCACCCAGCAAGTGAGCCAGGCCGGGGGCAGCGCGCGTGAAGTCGATTTCGCGAATCAGCTTGCCGTGCTTTCGCAGCGGATCGCCAAGAATGCAAATGCGCTGGCCTCGTCCGATGAGGTGGACCCCGATGTCGCCTTCCTGCTGGTCAAGGATACCGGCACGTTCCGTGATATTTCCGGCGCGCTTCTCAAAGGCAGCGAGGCGCTGCGGCTTCCCGGCATCCGCAACGAAGATGCGCGGGCGGGGCTCGTCGAGTTGCAGAAACGTTTTGGCCCCTATGAGACCGGCGTCAATGCCCTGGTGCAGAACATGAATCGGCTGCTCGTCGCGAAGCAAGGGGCGCGTGCGGTCAACGAGGAATCCGAGGCACTCCTTGGCGACACCACCAGGCTCGCTGAACAATTCGAGGGCGGCAGCCGGTTCCCCGCCTTTGCGGCACTCTTCTTTGGCGTCCTGGCGCTGCTTGCCTTGGGCCTCCTCGGCAAGGTGTCGCGCGACGATGCGCGCAGTCGCGCCTTTGGCAGCGAGCAGGAAAACAGACGCAACCAGGAAGCCATTTTGCGGTTGCTGAACGAGATGGGAAACCTTGCTGACGGCGACCTCACCGTGCAGGCCTCGGTGACCGAGGACGTTACCGGTGCCATTGCCGACTCGATCAATTTCACGATCGAGGAGTTGCGCACCCTGGTGAAGGGAATCAACTCGGCGACCGACGAGGTGACCCGCGCCACCCAGGATGCGCAGGCCGTCTCGAACCGGCTGTCGGAGGCCTCGCAACGGCAGTACCGCGAGATCCAGCAGGCATCAGGCTCGGTGTTGCAGATGGCGCAGTCGATCAACGAGGTGTCGCACTCCGCGGTGCAATCGGCTCGCGTGGCGCAACAGTCGCTTGCGGCCGCCGAAATGGGTACGCAGTCGGTGCAGAACCAGATCGCCGGGATGAACGACATCCGCAGCCAGATTCAGGACACTTCCAAGCGCATCAAGCGCCTCGGCGAAAGCTCACTCGAAATCGGGGAAATCGTCGAGCTCATCTCCGACATTACCGAGCAAACCAACGTGCTGGCGCTCAACGCTGCGATCCAGGCGGCGTCCGCAGGCGAAGCCGGTCGGGGATTCACGGTCGTGGCCGAAGAAGTGCAGCGATTGGCGGAGCGATCGGCCGAAGCCACGAAGCAGATCGAAGCGATCGTGAAGACCATTCAGGCTGATACGCAGGACGCCGTCGCGGCGATGGAAAAGAGCACCGTGGGGGTGGTCGAAGGAACGAAGCTTTCTGACGCCGCGGGGCAGGCGCTAGAGGAGATCGGCAAGGTCTCGCGCGAGCTGGCGACGCTGATCGGAGGCATTTCGGAGCAGGCCCTGAAACAGTCGGCATCGGTGAACGACGTCACCGTCGGCATGCAAGGCATTCTGCGCATTTCCGAGGAGGCGACCGAAGGCACCAAGCAGACGAACGTCTCGATCGGACAGCTCACCAAGCTCGCGGCCGAGCTTCGCAGTTCCGTTGCCGGCTTCAAGGTGTAGAGCGCAACGCCGCTCCCGCGGCTTTGGTACATTCGGGCCTGCTTCTTGCTCGATTCGGCGTTATGCGTATTAAAGCGAGCGAGTGATGGCAGCAGCGACCCCTGTAGCGAGCGAAGTTCTTCCTGATTTCGACCTGGGACCGCTGTCCTGGGTACAACCCGAGATCGACGAGGCGCTGCGGCGCGGGCTCGAAGCGTTGGC
>JANXZT010000391.1 GCA_025355395.1 Betaproteobacteria bacterium | reverse complement strand
CCAGGCGGATCGAGCGGTAGCAAGGCGATTTCCAGACGGCCGCCAGCCATGGCGAGCTCCTGCATTGCTGCCGTGACGCGGTGTCCGAGCTCGGTGGCGGCCTCGTCGCGTTTGGCAGACAGTTGCTCGGACAGCGCACGGTAGCTCGCCTGCGCCTGCGTCGCTTCACCCGCGAGCTGGTCGGCATCCGTGGCGGCGGCAAGCGCGGCCAGGCGGACCAGCTCGCGCGTGAAGCGACGCAGGCGCAGGCGAGCTACCGTGCGCTGTCCGAGCAACTGTCCGCCAAACGCGACGAGGCCGCCACCGAGCTCGGACACCGCGTCACGGCAGCAATGCAGGAGCTCGCCATGGCTGGCGGCCGTCTGGAAATCGCATTGCTACCGCTCGATCCGCCTGGAAGCCACGGACTCGAATCGGTCGAATTTCAGGTGGCAAGCCATCCCAGCCAGCCGCTCGGACCGCTGGCGCGTGTGGCGTCAGGGGGTGAGCTGTCACGCATCGCGCTCGCAATCCAGGTGGTGACAAGCGAAGTCGGCAATGTGCCGACGCTGATTTTCGATGAAGTCGATGCGGGCATTGGCGGCACCGTGGCAGCGACCGTCGGGCGATTGCTGCAGACCCTTGGCGTGCGGCGACAGGTGCTTTGCGTCACCCATTTGCCGCAGGTGGCGGCCTTTGCGGACGCGCACTTTCGCGTGGTGAAGGAAGGCGACGAGGCCACGGTTCGCACCAGTGTCGACTCCCTTGGCGCGGCCGATCGGATCGAGGAAATGGCCCGGATGCTCGCTGGGAGCGCGATCACTGCCAAGACTCGCGCCCACGCGAAGGAACTGCTCGCACAGCATCGGCGCAAGTAAAATAGGGTCAGACTCGACTTTCGCGGGAATTCGTCAACGAATCACTCGTGGTGCGCGAAAATCGAGTCTGACCCTACTTTTCGACGGACAATCGATTACACGGCGGGCTTAATTGCGCGTGTTGCTCGTGTTCCCGGCGAATTTCATCGGCTTGGCCGTGGCGGCGTAGTGCGGGTGCAGCGTGCCCTTGATGCGCACCTTGCCTTTGGTGACTACTTTGCCGGTGCGATTGACGCGAATCATCCCGGGCTCGCGCGGCTCGACGGCACCCGCGGAATCGCCGGTTTCAAGCCACTGCTTCACGCGTTGCGCATCGCCCACGCGGGTGTATTTGCCCAGTGAATCGAGAAGGATGATGACGAATGGCCGGCTGGAAATGGTCGCCATCATCACGAGACACTTTCCCGCCTCGCGGATGTAGCCGGTCTTCGACAACTGGATATCCCACTTCGGGCTCTTGACCAGCATGTTGGTGTTGTTGAAACCGAGCACCTGGCCGGTGCCCTGGATTTCAACCGAGTGGCTGCCCGTGGTGCTGAATTCGCTGATCACGGGGTACTTGGCGGCCGCGCTGACCATCTTGGCAAGGTCGTTGGCCGTGGAAACGTTTTGCGCGGTGAGCCCGGTGGGATCGGCGAAGCGCGTGTGCATCATGCCGAGTACCATGGCCTTCTTGTTCATTTCCGCGACAAACGACTGGGTGCCGCCGGGGTGATGCCGGGCAAGACTCGAGGCAGCACGGTTCTCCGAGGCCATCAGAGCGAGACGCAGCATTTCACGCCGCGGCAACGTGGCCCCCATGCGCAGCCGGGATTTGCTGCCTTTGAGAAAATCGAAATCCTCCATCTCGACGTCGATGAGTTCATCCATGGGGAGATTGGCATCGAGCGTCACCATGGCCGTCATGAGCTTGGTGAGGGAAGCGATCGGTGTGACCTCGTCCGCGGCCTTGGCGTAGAGCGGCTGACCGGTTTCGGCGTCGAAGACGAGTGCGTTGGCGGAGGACAGCTTCAGCTTGCTCACGTCGGGGCTCACCGTGAGAGGCTGGGCAATGGCGGACATTGCCGCCGTTAGAGCCGCTAAAACAATAAGAAAGCGCTGTTTCATGAGGTGCAGAGCGAAGTGATGTTGCGTTATAGCACACGGTTTTGGCGCTCGCCAAGACCTTGGCCCAAAAATTCCTGCATTTGTTGCGGCGCCATCATCGAGACCGCCGGCTTGAGCAACGGGCGATGCACCCGCTGCGGCGCGCCTTGTGGTCCACGAACTGACCACCACACGAGCCCCCTCGAGCGGCGCTAGTACCTCGGCCCGATGGCCGCGAGCTGTCGATCCACGGCGCTCGTTGGATCGTCCCCTTCCTCATTATCGGCACCGATTGTCGCCGCAACAGCCGGCGCGTGTCGCTGCTCGTCCTGCTGCAGCCGCCACATCCGCGCGTACACGCCATTGGCCGCGAGCAGCGCGATGTGCGTTCCGCGCTCGACGATCCGTCCTTGATCGAGCACCAGGATCTCGTCGGCATCCACAATCGTGGAAAGCCGATGGGCAATGGTGAGCGTGGTGCGGTCCTGGGCGATGCGCCCCAATTCCGCCTGGATCGCCTTCTCCGCCTTCGAATCGAGCGCGCTGGTTGCTTCATCGAAGATCAGGATGCGCGGATCCTTGAGAATGGCGCGGGCGATGGCGACGCGCTGCTTCTCGCCGCCGGACAACTTCAATCCGCGTTCGCCTACCGGTGTGCCGTAGCCCTCCGGCAACCCGGCCACGAAATCGTGGATTTGCGCCATCCGCGCCGCGGCGACGATCTCCCCCTTGCCTGCGCCTGGCCGCCCGTACCCGATGTTGTATTCGATCGAATCGTTGAAGAGCACAGTATCCTGGGGAACGATTCCGATTGCCGCGCGCAGGCTGG
>JANXZT010000411.1 GCA_025355395.1 Betaproteobacteria bacterium | reverse complement strand
CCGGCATCCCGATCGCCCACAAGGATGTGCTGATGACGGCGGGACTGCGCACCACCTGCGGCTCGCGCATGCTCGCCAACTTCACCGCGCCTTATGGGCGATCGGGATGCCGGTGAGTGGCCCGCCATCACCGGCATTGATGCGCCTGTCGGCGCGGCGCGCCGACGCCAGTGCAGCCTCCGGGTCTATTGTGACGAAGGCGTTGAGCGTCGGATTGATGCGCTCGATGGCCTGCAGCGCTGCTTGGGTGAGCTCCGTGCTCGAGATCCGGCGCTCGTGCAGCGCCTGCGAAAGCTCGGCGATGGAATCCATTGGGTCCGTCATGCCCAGCGCCGTGCCCGCCGCGCAGCCGGACAGGCGGGGCGTCCATTCATTCGATCACCTTGGGAACGAGGTAGAACCCGCGTTCGATGGCAGGCGCCGCCCGCTGGAAAAGCGCGTGCTGGTCGGTTTCCGTCACGCGATCCTCACGCAGCGGCAGCATCAGGTCCTGGGCGTGGGCCATTGGCGTAATACCGGTCGTATTCACCGCGTCGAGTGCGTCGATCATCCTGAAAATCGCAGCGAGCTTCGAAAGCATCGCCTCGGCCTCGGCCGGATCGATCTCGATGCGGGCAAGATGCGCGATGCGTTCTACGTCGGCCAGTGAAATGGTCATTGTTCGGTAGACTCGGGAAGGACCGACGCGCGATGCGCGCCGGTTGCGTCGCCGATGGGCGAGCGAGGGGGTGAACGGCCGATCGCAGGATGCACCATGCGCCCCACGCGCAGCAATGTTGCATTGCCATCGCCGCCCTTGAAGCGCTGGCGCCGCAAGACGGCGAATCCGCAGCACTTAGGGTTCGTTAGAGTATCATAATGTCATAATTATCAGCAGTCGCCCGCGCCCGCCTGCCCTTGGGCGGACCCTCCCTCTCGCCGCCATTTTCTTCGGCCGATAACCGCAGGTTACCGTTTTCATGTTCCAGTTTTTCAAAGGTTACTTTTCGAGCGATCTCGCGATCGACCTCGGCACGGCTAACACGCTGATCTACGTCCGGGGCAAGGGAATCGTGCTGAACGAGCCTTCAGTGGTCGCGATCCGGCAGCAAGGCGGTCCCAACGGCAAGCGGGTCATCCAGGAAGTGGGTCTCGCCGCGAAGCAGATGCTGGGACGCACGCCGGGCAATATCACCGCCATCCGGCCGATGAAGGACGGCGTGATCGCCGACTTCACCGTCACCGAGCAGATGCTGAAGCAGTTCATCAAGAAAGTGCTCGAGTCCCGGTTGTTCTCGCCTTCGCCACGCATCATCATCTGCGTGCCGTGCGGTTCCACCCAGGTCGAGCGGCGCGCCATTCGGGAGTCGGCGCTCGGTGCCGGAGCGTCGAAGGTCTACCTGATCGAAGAGCCCATGGCTGCTGCGATCGGCGCCGATTTGCCGATCTCCGAGGCAACCGGCTCGATGGTCGTCGACATCGGCGGCGGTACGACCGAAGTCGGCGTAATTTCGCTCGGTGGCATAGTCTATTCCGGCTCGGTGCGCGTGGGGGGCGACAAGTTCGACGAGGCGATCGTCAACTATATTCGCCGCAACTACGGCATGCTGATCGGCGAGACCACCGCCGAGCTAATCAAGAAGACCATCGGCTCGGCGTTCCCGGGCTCCGAAGTCAAGGAAATGGAAGTCAAGGGCCGCAATCTTGCCGAAGGCATTCCCCGCAGCTTCACCGTATCGTCCAATGAGATTCTCGAGGCGTTGACCGATCCCCTCAACAGCATCGTCTCGGCGGTGAAGAGCGCGCTCGAGCGCACGCCGCCCGAGCTCGGTGCCGACATCGCCGAACGCGGCATGGTGCTGACCGGCGGTGGCGCGCTTCTGCGCGATGTCGACCGGTTGCTCATGGAAGAAACGGGCTTGCCGGTGATCGTCGCCGACGATCCGCTGACCTGCGTGGTGCGCGGCTGCGGCAAGGCGCTCGAAAACATGGAAAAGCTGTCCACGATCTTCACCACCGACTGAACGCCTTAATTGCCTTATTAGCCGCATGAACGATCGCGGCCTTCTTTTCTCATCCGGCGCACTCCCGGATATCGTCGTCCCCGCGGAGGCGGGCACCCAGTGGCGTCGGCAAAAAGACGCCGTCCTGCCCGCGCGGGACCGGCCTTGCCGCGGCACTCCCTCATCCCGGTAAGTTTTGATGCGCCACATCCCCGTCGAGCCGCCCGCGTTCTTTCATCGCGGACCCTCCCCGCTGGCCCGGCTCACGTTCTTCGGGTTGCTCTCCGTAGCGCTCCTTTTTGCCGACACCCGCTTCCGCTATCTGGAGCACATCCGATATGCGGCAGGCATCGTGCTCTATCCGTTGCAGCGCGTGGTGCTGATGCCGCGCGATGCGGCCTACTACATCGCGGGCTACTTCGCGTCACAGCGCGCGCTCGGCGAGGAGAGCGCGGTGTTGCAGAAAAGGCTCGTAGAACAGGCCACCGTGGTGCAGTCCTATCCCGGACTGCGCCAAGAGAACGAGCGGCTGAAGGCGTTGCTCAAAGTGCAGACGCGATATGCCGGTGCCGCGACGGCGGTCGAGGTGCTCTATACCGGGCGCGACCCGTTTGCGCAGAAGCTTTTCGTCGATAAGGGTGCCGATGCCGGAATCACGCCGGGCCGCGCGGTGATCGATGCCGATGGCGTGGTCGGGCAGGTAACGCGGGTCTATCCCTTCATGGCCGAAATCACGCTCCTCACCGACAAGGATCAACCCGTGCCGGTGACGATCGAGCGCTCGGGCGTGCGCTCGGTACTCTTCGGCGCGGGCGCCGGCCGTGCGCCCGAGCTTCGGTTCCTCGCTCCCAGCGCGGACATCCGGGTCGGAGACGTGCTCGTGACCTCAGGCATCGACGGGACTTATCCGGCGGGACTCGCAGTGGCCCAGGTGACCCAGCTCGAGCGCGAAACCGGCCAGATGTTCGCCCGCATCAGCGCGCGGCCTCTCGCCGGCGCCGATCGCAGCCGATATTTATTGGTGCTCGACCAGTCCGCCGCCTCGCAGCCGCTGCCCGAGGAGCCGGCCCAGGCCGATTCGGCCAAGCGCGGCAGGGGCCGCGGTCGTCGCGGCAGGGAATGAAAAATGACGCGCCAGTCGATGCGGCTGCCGCGGCTATTGGTTTATCTTAAGGCTCCAGAGTCAAAGGCCCGAACCATCGATGGCGCCACGCGTTCCACCCCTGCTCCCGAGCGGGCC
>JANXZT010000408.1 GCA_025355395.1 Betaproteobacteria bacterium | reverse complement strand
GGAGCCATCAGCTAGTCGGCTTTCGGCTGCAACCAGTCCTTTCCTTTGTATTCCATGAACTCCGCAGTTCGTTCCGCCGCTTGCTGGCCAAAGCGCAATTCCACCAGATGCAACGCCAGATCGATACCGGAAGTCAGCCCGCCCGAAGTGAAGATGTGCGGATCGCTCTGGACATAGCGTGCCTGCGTTGCGAGTTGCACGGCCGGATACCTCTTCCGGAAGGCTCAGAAGGCGTCGTGGTGGGTGGTCGCTGGCTTGTGGTCCAGCAGTCCCGCATCGCCGAGCCAGAATGCTCCGGTGCATATCGAGACCAGCGTGTGTTTCGCGGAGTACTGCGCCTTCAACCAGGCTTTCGCACGGGCGGACGGCGGGCCGCCCTGCTTGCCCACGATGACATAGTCCGCAGGCGGTGCGTTGTCGAAACTGTAGTCGGGAGTCACCCGCATGCCGCCCGTCAACCTCACGGGCGCGGTGGATTCGGCCACTGTGTAGAGCAGGAAATCGGGCGCCGTGTGGCCGGTGCCGACCTGCGCGTCGTACAACACCTCCCACGGACCGGCGAGATCGATCATCTGGGCATCGTCCGATACAACGAATTCGACGATCGACGGATGTCGATCCGCCGACGCTTGCTGAGCGGTTGCGCCTGCACAAGCGACACCCAGAGACAACAGCGAGGCAAGGAGCGCTACCCTGCAGGATCTGGCCTTGTACATCGGTTGCCTCCATCAGTTGCCCATCATCCGAATGAACTTTAGCGGATACCGCTTCCTTATGGACCGAGGGTCGGCTGATCCTTGCGCAGCGCCTCGACCCCGATCTCGAGTTCGACTTCATCGGCGTCATTCGGGATGAACATGGAAAGGCCGAAGTCCGATCGTCTGATCGTAACCCTGGCATCGGCGCCGCAGGCCGGAACTTTGAGGAGCTGGTGCTGGTGACAGGCGAAGAACGTCACTTCCAGTTTGACCTGTCGGGTGACGCCGTGGATCGTCAGATCGCCGGTCACCGAGGTGAGCTGTTCGCCAGCGAACCCGAAGGACGTCGACTTGAATTTGATGAGCGGAAACTTCGCCGCATCGAAAAACTTCGGACTCTTGAGGAACTCGTCCAGCATCGGCACGCCGGTGTCGACGGAACCCACGTCGACGGTCACGTCCGCCGTGCCGGAATGCATCGCAGGGTCCAGCGTGATGACCCCACTTGTTTTTCCGAAGCGGCCGCGGAATGTGGAAAAGTCCAGATGCCGGTAGGCGAATGCGGGCATGCTGTGCATGGAATCGATGGTGTACACATCCGCAGCCCGGCTCGACGGGGCCACGATGGACGCCGCTCCCAGCAAAAGGGCGAGTCCTATATCCCTGTTCATTGTTACGGCTCCTGGTTGTGGCCGTGGTGCACAGAGGAAACAATGGTTTCGCGGGCGCTTCTCGCGGCGGTGGTGATCCAGTCCTACTTGCCCCGGGGTTGCCTTGGCCTGTTTTAGTTGCTCTTGCGCCATTCGGCATCGACATCGGGTGGCAGCGAATCGAGGTGTTTGAGGAAGGTCACCACGGTCCAGATCTTTTGATCCGACGGGTCGGATCCGTCCTTCTTTTTCCACGCTCCTCCGAAGACGAACATCCCGGAATAGCGCACGCCATGCTGGGCGATCCAGAAGAGCTGGTAGTCCGGCTTGTCGGGATGATGCAGTGCGAATTGCGGCGGGCTCGGATAAAGCGAGGGCTGGCTTTCGTTGTCCGCCGCTGAGGCCGGAGTCCCATGGCAGCCCGCGCAATCTCCCTTGAACAGTTTCACGCCTGCCATTAGGTTCGCATCGGTGGGCGCGATGGGATCGGTCAGGCGAGGCGCGTTTCTTGCAACCGCAGCATTGAAGGCATGGTGGGCGAATGCAGTCTCCCAATCGGGGGGCTTGACGTTGGAATTGACGGGAAGCAGCCCGAACCAGCCCACGACGGCCAGGACTGCGAAGGGCGTGATCACGCCAAGCGCGTACGCCAGCAACACTTTCCCGTTGTTGAAGCTGCCCATGATGATTCCTTGCTGGCGGCTGGCACTGACTGATGCCTTTCTTGCGCCCGACGCGGCTCGAATGCAAGCGCCAGACGACGAGTTGGCATTTTCATCGCCAGGAGAGCCATCCAGGACGCCGAATGGCCGTAGGCTGCAACGCCGGGTCGTCGCCCAGCAGGAATTCGCGGGCGTATGTACCTACTCGGACGCCATCGGCCACACCGAGCGCACATCCAACCCGTTCTTCCTCAGCGATCCGAACAGCGGTGGAGATCCGAGCTTCGCGGTCCAAACCGATCCGTGCGGAACGCGCAACTGGGCGATCACCCGATACGACGTGCTCGGCCGG
>JANXZT010000369.1 GCA_025355395.1 Betaproteobacteria bacterium | reverse complement strand
GAAGGGATCAAGCGGGGCGCCCAGTTCATCGCCAGCGAGCTCTTTCTGCTGGCACTCGCCGACGACAAAGGTGATACCGGCAGGCTGCTGAGAGAGCAGGGCCTGACGCGCAAAGCCCTCGAGTCGGCCATCGATGCGGTGCGCGGAGGCGCGTCCGTCGACAGCCAGGAAGCCGAAGGACAGCGTGAGGCGCTCAAGAAATACACCATTGACCTGACCGAGCGCGCCCGCGAAGGCAAACTCGATCCGGTGATCGGCCGCGACGACGAGATTCGCCGCACCATCCAGATCCTGCAACGGCGCACCAAGAACAATCCGGTGCTGATCGGCGAGCCTGGCGTGGGCAAGACCGCCATCGTTGAAGGGCTCGCCCAACGCATCGTCAACGGCGAAGTCCCGGAAACGCTCAAGAACAAGCGCGTGCTATCGCTCGACATGGCGGCGCTGCTCGCGGGTGCCAAGTATCGCGGCGAATTCGAGGAGCGCCTCAAAGCGGTGCTCAAGGACATCGCCGCCGACCAGGGCCGCACGATCGTCTTTATCGACGAGATGCACACGATGGTCGGCGCCGGCAAGGCCGAAGGGGCGATCGATGCCGGCAACATGCTGAAGCCCGCACTCGCCCGCGGCGAGCTGCATTGCGTGGGCGCCACCACGCTCGACGAGTATCGCAAGTATGTCGAGAAGGATGCCGCGCTCGAGCGTCGTTTCCAGAAGGTGCTGGTCGACGAGCCCTCGGTGGAATCCACCATTGCCATCCTGCGCGGCTTGCAGGAGCGCTACGAGATCCATCACGGGGTGGAGATCACCGACCCGGCGATCATCGCCGCGGCGGAGCTGTCCCATCGGTACATCACCGACCGCTTTCTGCCGGACAAGGCGATCGATCTGATCGACGAAGCGGCCGCGCGCATCAAGATGGAAATCGACTCCAAGCCCGAGGCGATGGACCGGCTCGACCGGCGATTGATTCAGCTCAAGATCGAGCGCGAAGCGGTAAAGAAGGAGAAGGACGAGGCGTCCAAAAAGCGTCTTGCATCGATCGAAGACGAGATCACGCGCCTCGAAAAGGAGTACGCGGACCTCGACGAAGTGTGGCAGTCCGAGAAGGCGAAGGTCGAAGCCAGCGCGCACATCAAGGAAGAGATCGACAAGATCAAGCTCTCGATGGAAGAGGCGCGCCGCAAGGGCGATTGGCAGCAGATGTCGGAGCTGCAGTACGGCAAGCTGCCGCCGCTCGAGGCCCAGCTCAAGAAGGCCGACAGCACGCGTGACGCCGATAAAACCCAAAAGCACACGTTGTTGCGCACCGAGGTCGGCGCCGAGGAAATCGCCGAAGTCGTGTCTCGCGCGACGGGCATTCCGGTATCCAGGATGATGCAGGGCGAGCGCGACAAGCTCCTGCACATGGAAGCGGCGTTGCACAAGCGCGTGGTCGGCCAGGACGAAGCCGTGCGGCTCGTGTCGGACGCGATCCGCCGGTCGCGCTCAGGTCTCGCCGATCCCGGTCGACCCTATGGCTCGTTCCTGTTTCTCGGGCCGACCGGGGTGGGCAAGACCGAGCTGTGCAAGGCGCTCGCCGAATTCCTGTTCGACTCGGAGCAGCATCTCATTCGCATCGATATGTCCGAATTCCAGGAGCGCCATTCCATCGCGCGTCTTATCGGCGCGCCGCCGGGCTACGTCGGCTACGAGGAGGGTGGTTACCTGACCGAAGCCGTGCGCCGCAAGCCCTATAGCGTGATCCTGCTCGATGAGGTCGAGAAGGCGCATCCGGACGTGTTCAATGTGCTGTTGCAGGTGCTCGACGATGGCCGCATGACGGATGGCCACGGCCGCACGGTCGACTTCAAGAACACCGTGATCGTGATGACGTCCAACCTCGGCTCGCACATGAGCCAGAAAATGACCGACGCGGATGCAGAGCAGGCGTTGATCAAGATCGAGGTGATGGCCGAGGTGAAGACCCATTTCCGGCCGGAGTTCGTGAACCGGATCGACGAGATCGTTGTCTTCCATCCCCTCGGCCAGGCGCAAATCGCCGATATCGCGCGGATACAGCTCAAGAGCCTGGAGGCACGACTTGCCAAGATGGATATCCACGTCGACTTTTCGGAGGCGGCGCTCAGGTCCATTGCGCAAGCGGGGTTCGATCCCGTGTACGGCGCGCGGCCATTGAAGCGCGCGATCCAGCAGGAGATCGAGAATCCGCTGGCGAAGGACATCCTGTCGGGCAAGTTCGCGGCGGGGGATACGGTCAGCGTGGGCGCAACCGGCGGCGAGATCGCGTTTGCAAAAACGTGACGCCCGCTCATGCCTGCGCGGCAGCCTGTGTCGATCAGCGCCGGTATTGTCGGCGCATGCAAGAAAAACCCGCCGGGCGGCGGGTTTTTCTTTTGTGCGCCCGGCAGGGCGCACGTACTTGGAGGTGAAAGTCCTCTACACACCCGGCAAGGGGAAGTGTTAGCCGAACGGCAAGGGTGTCGCGGGCGACTGCGAATCTGGAGGAAGCTGTAGGCAAAGCGCTGGCCTGACGAACAGGAAGCGGATAGAGGCGGCGCAGCGGGGTGAGCAGGCAAATATCTGCGAAGCCCGAAACTTGCACGGAACGCTGCGACGTAAATCCGACAGGCATAAGCGTGAAGGTGCGTGCGCAATACCCGGGGAGATCTGGTGGTCTGCCTAGTGCTACCGACATCGAGAGGTGTTGGGATGGACTGCCAGAAGTCAGCCGAGGCCATAGTAGGTGTCGGGACGAACCGAAGGGCCGAACATGAAGTGCCGCGAGTAGGCGACGGGAATCTCAAGGAAGCCGATGAAGGCAGAAGCTGATCGGGCAGATCAGGCGGGCGCGGAGGACACCGGACGGCATTCGGTGGTGGCTGCTGCCTGCGCCGAGGCGGACATGGGGACCCGAGCGCGGACGAAAGCGGGGGTGGCGACAACGAGCCTGATGGAAGCCGTAGTGGAACGCGGCAACCTCAAGCTCGCGTATCAGCGGGTGGTCGAGAACGAAGGTGCGGCGGGTGGTGATCAGCTTGCGGTGTCCGAACTCAAAGACCATCTCAAACAACACTGGCCGACGATACGGACCAGACTGCTGGCGGGCGAGTATCAACCGCAGCTGGTGCGCCGGGTGGACATTGCCAAGCCGCAAGGCGGGGTACGCACGCTCGGTATCCCGACGGTGGTGGACCGGCTGATCCAGCAGGCGTTGCATCAAGTGCTGCAATCGATCCTCGAGCCGACGTTCTCGGATGGAAGCTACGGCTTTCGACCGGGGCGCAACGCGCATCAGGCGCTGCGTCAGGCGCGCCAGTATGTGGCGCAGGGCAAGCGCTGGGTGGTGGATATGGACCTGGAGAAGTTCTTCGACCGGGTCAACCACGACCTGTTGAGCAAGCTGGCGATGGAGATTGACGATGCACGCGTGCTCAAGCTGATCCGGTGGTATCTGGAAGCGGGCATGATGGCGGACGGGCTGGTGCAGCCGCGCACGGAGGGCACGCCGCAAGGCGGGCCGCTGTCGCCGCTGCTGTCCAACATCTTGCTCACCGCGCTGGACCGGGAACTGGAACGACGGGGTCACGCCTTCTGCCGCTACGCTGACGACTGCAACATCTATGTCGGCAGCGAGCGCGCAGGGGCGGGGTTGCTGCGAAGTCTAACCACGTTTCTGGAACAGCAACTCAAGCTCAAGGTGAATGCAGCCAAGAGCGCGGTGGCGCGGCCGTGGCAGCGGAAGTTTCTAGGCTACAGTCTAACGTGGCATCAGAAACCAAAGCTGCGCATCGCCGTGCCGAGCCTGCAGAGGCTGACGGAGAAAGTACGAGTGTTGCTGCGCGGGGCACGTGGTCGGAGCCTTGGCGCCACGATCCAAACCCTGAACCCGGTGCTGCGCGGATGGGCGGCGTACTTCAAGCTGGCCGAAACCAAGCGGGCGTTGGAGGAACGGGATGGCTGGATACGGCACAAGCTGCGCTGTGTCCTGTGGCGG
>JANXZT010000338.1 GCA_025355395.1 Betaproteobacteria bacterium | reverse complement strand
GCTGGCGCAGCCATCGTATCTCTCCGGCTTCGGCAACGAGCATGCCACCGAGGCGCTGCCCGGCGCCCTTCCCGTGGGCCGCAACTCGCCGCAGGCATGCCCGTACGGGCTTTATGCGGAACAGCTTTCGGGGACCGCGTTCACCGCACCGCGCGGGGACAACCGGCGCAGCTGGTGCTACCGCATCCGTCCCGCCGCGCAACACCGACCCTTTCGGCGCATCGATAACGGGCGCGTCACCGGCGATTTCGCGAGCCTTGTCACTCCGACTACGCCCAATCAACTGCGGTGGAATCCGCTACCGATGCCCGAGGCGCCGACGGATTTCATCGCCGGCCTCGTGACCATGGCGGGCAACGGCGACGCTGCTGCCCAGAGCGGATGCGGTATCCACGTGTACGCCGCGAATCGCTCGATGGAGCGCTTTTTCTACGATGCCGATGGCGAGTTGCTGATCGTGCCGCAGCACGGCAGCCTGCGGCTTTGCACCGAGCTCGGCATTCTGCTGATCGAGCCGCAGGAGATTGCAGTGATCCCGCGCGGCGTGCGGTTCCGGGTCGAGCTCCCCGAGGGTCAGGCCCGCGGCTATGTGTGCGAAAATTTCGGCTCCGCCTTGAGGCTTCCCGATCTGGGGCCGATCGGCTCCAACGGGCTCGCCAACCCCCGCGATTTCCTCACGCCGGTGGCGGCGTACGAAGATCGCGACGAACCGTGCGAGCTGGTCTGCAAATTCCTGGGCAACCTGTGGTCCGCCGCGATGGATCATTCGCCGCTGGACGTGGTGGCCTGGCACGGCAATCTCGCGCCGTACAAATACGACTTGCGGCGGTTCAACACCATCGGATCGATCAGCTTCGACCATCCCGATCCTTCCATCTTCCTGGTCCTGCAATCGCGCACCGACAGCCCCGGCGCGGACAACCTCGATTTCGTCATTTTCCCGCCGCGCTGGCTCGCCGCAGAGAACACGTTCCGCCCGCCGTGGTTTCATCGCAACGTGGCAAGCGAGTTCATGGGTCTCGTGCATGGCGCCTACGATGCCAAGGCCGACGGCTTTTTGCCGGGCGGCGCGTCGCTCCACAACTGCATGATCGGTCACGGGCCGGATGCCGATACCTTCGAGAAGGCAAGCGCTGCCGACACCTCGAAACCGCATCGGGTGAGCGATACGATGGCGTTCATGTTCGAATCCCGCCTGCCCATCCGGCCCACCCAGTTCGCACTGGAATCGGCCGAGCTGCAAGCCGAATATTTCCAATGCTGGGAAGGACTGCGCAAGCACTTCGATCCCAGCCGGCCATGAACGCATCCGAACAGTCGTGATGAGCGCACGCAATGAAACGCATGATCCGGCACTGACGAGCTTCGTGGCGTCGGCGCAATCGCCGGGCTGCGATTTCACGCTGCAGAATCTGCCCTTCGCGATCTTTCGCCGCAAAGGTACGAAAGAACCGTGGCGCGGCGGCGTGGCCATCGGTGATCAGGTGCTCGACTTGGCCGCGGTGTGCAAGCGTGACCTGCTGGCGGGCGCGTCGCGCGAGGCCGCCGAGCATTGCACTGGCGCGGGACTCAACGCCTTCATGGCGCTGGGACCGCAGGCGTGGTCAGCATTGCGTCTTGGCCTCTCGCGGTTGTTGCGCACCGGGACCCGCAACATGGCCGAGGCGCGCGCCTGTCTCGTGCCGATGGCGCACGTCGACTACGCCCTGCCCGCGCGCATCGGCGACTACACCGATTTTTATGCGTCGATCCACCACGCAACCAACGTCGGACGGTTGTTCCGACCCGACCAGCCGTTGCTTCCCAACTACAAGTGGGTGCCGATCGGCTATCACGGGCGAAGCTCGTCGATCGGCGTCTCCGGACAGCATTTTGCGCGTCCGGTCGGGCAAAGAATGCCGCGGGGCGCCTCACGCCCGGCGGTCGGTCCCAGCGAGCGTCTCGATTACGAGCTCGAGGTCGGCATCTTTGTCGGGCCCGGCAATGTGCCCGGCAGCCGCATCGCCCTGGACGACGCGGCACAGCACGTATTCGGCCTGTGCCTCCTCAATGACTGGTCGGCGCGCGACATCCAGGCGTGGGAAAACCAGCCGCTGGGGCCATTCCTGTCCAAGAATTTTGCGACCACCATTTCACCGTGGGTTGTCACTCTGGAAGCGCTGGCGCCGTATCGCACCCCGTGGACGCGCGATGCCGCCGACCCGCAGCCGTTGCCCTATCTCGATTCGGAACGGCACCGCGGAGAAGGTGCGCTCGATATCCAGCTCGAAGCCCTATTGCAGACCCAACGCATGCGCGAGGCCGACGCGCCGGCGGCGCGGCTGGCGCTGACGAATCTTCGATATTCGTATTGGAGCATCGAGCAACTGGTGGCGCATCACACCATGAACGGTTGCAATCTAGAGCCCGGCGATCTCTTGGGCACCGGCACGCAGTCGGGTCCGGGCGAGGATCAGGTCGGCTCGTTGCTGGAGTTAACGCGCGGTGGCAAGCAGCCATTTGCACTTCCCGACGGCGAAACCCGCACCTTTCTGCAGGATGGCGATGCCGTCGTGCTGCGCGCCTACGCCGACGCGCCGGGCAAGGCGCGGGTCGGATTCGGAGAGGCCGCGGGCCAGGTCATGCCCGCACGACCGCTGTGATTTACATTACCGATCAATAGAGCCGCATGGGCTGGCCATAACCGGTCAGCTCCAGATACCCCCGGCCGACTTCACGTCCGGCGATGCGCGCTCGCACCGCGCCCTCCCAATAGATCGTGCCGGTGCTGGCCCGCGCATCGAGCTCCTGATCGTCGAAGAGCGGCTGGAGCTCAAAGGCCTGTCCGCCCGCCGCAACGATGGTGGCGACGGGATACGTTACCTGCGAGCGCAATGAGCGCCACGATCGCTGCGGCGTGAATTGCACGTCGTCGGGACCAAAGACGCGCACCGACCCATCGGCGCCGCGCAACGTGCCGCCCGCCCACAGCACGCCACCCGAACGACGACGCATCACAAAGGCCATCAATGCACCGCCGTCGGCGAGGTTGATGCCGGTCCAATCCCAGCCCGCAGCGTCGGCGGCGAGGACATCGCTCGACCATTCGTGGTCGCACCACGCCGTGCCGGTGACGGACGCCTCGCGCCCTTCGACGGTGACGTTGCCCGTCGCCCTGAGGTGCGGTTCGCTGTAGTAATAGCTCGCCTGGCGCGGGTCCGCGCCTTTGCGGGAATAACCGCGTTCGCCCTGAAGGATGGGTGGTTGCGTGGCAGCAAAGGTGAGCTCGAGCACAAATTCGCGCGCCTCGATGCGTGTCACGTAGACATTGCCTTCACGTCGCAGCGACCAGTCGGCGACCCGCACATCGGTGTCCCCTTCAGCCGCCTCGGCCAACCCAAAGCCCGCGCGTGCGGCGCGCTGATCGTGGCGCAGACGCCCCAGGCGAGGATCGGCGATGGCCGCGTGCGCAAACAGCAGTTGCGTGGGTGCGAATCGACTGCTGCTGTCTTCGCCGATGCGCGGGCGATGACGAAAGAACGTGACTTGGACACCGAACGGCTGCCCGTCAGCGCGTTGCAACCAGCCGGTGACGTACCACCACTCGGTGCGAAAGGCCGGGTGGCTGCCGAAGTCGCGCGGAAATTCGAGTGGATGGCCACGCTCGGCCGCCGGATAGGGGATCCCCGCGGTAACGGTTGCGCGCGCTGCAAGCGGCACCAGCGCCAACGCCCCGCACAGAAATCTGCGCCGCTTCATCGGATGGGTGCTTGGCGCTGCGGTCGCATTACCAATCGTCGCGCACGGCGCGCACCGCATCGACGCCCATCGCCACCCGGCCGCTCCACACGGCCGTCGCCATGGCGAGCCCCAGCGCAAGCGCCACCGCACCCGATAGCGGCCACCAGGGAATCGCCACCTCCATGCCCCAATGAAAGGACTGGCGATTGATGACATGGATCAGGACCAGGCTCATCAACCACCCGAGTCCGAGCCCGGTCGCCATGCCGATGCCGCTGACCAGGAACCCTTCGCTCGCCAGCATGGCGCCGATTTGACCGCGGGTCATACCAAGATGACGCAGCATTCCGAATTCGCGCCGACGGGCGAGGACCAGTGCGCCGAACGCGGACGACAACCCCACCAGTCCGATCAATACCGCCGCCAACTCGAGCGCATACGTCACCGCGAACGTGCGATCGAACGCCCGCAGCGATATGGCGCGAATCTCGCCGGGCGCCGCCACTTCGAGCCGCTCGCCACCGGGAATGTCGCGCTTCAGGATGTCGCGCATGGCCGCGGGATCGGCGCCCGGTGCGAGCCAGAGGGCCGCAGTGGTCGCCGCATCGTCATCCGTCACTGCAATGTAGCGGTCGCGCGCGATCACGAAGGCCCCCTGCGCTCGCGCGTAATCGCGCCAGATGCCAGCGACCGTGAACGCCACGGCGCGTCCGCCAAGCGGCAACTCGATGCGCTGTCCCACCGTCTGACCATAAAGCGCGGCCGCGGGCTCGTTGATCCAGACCGGGGGTGGGGCATCGGCGGCGACGATTACTGACGGCGAAACGAGCGGCAGCGTGCGGCCAGGGTTCGCGGGATCGATGTCGCGCGCAATCAGCACGACGCGCGGTCGGTCGGGGTCAAGCAGCAGCTGTTGCTCGCGCATAAAATCAGCACGCCGCACGCCCGGCAATGCCCGAATCCGATCCTGGACGCCGAGCGGCAGATAGGCGCTGTCGCCACTCGTCGCTGCCCGGACATACAGATCCGCAGGCAGCACCTGCTCGAGCCACGTTTCGAGTGACCCGCGAAAGGACGTCACCATGATGCCCATCGACACCATGAGACTGACACTCGCCACGATGGAGGCGAGGCTCACCGTGGCTTGGCCGGGCGCGCCGCGCAGTTGAGCGAGCGCCAGTCGCGGCGCGGGCGATCGCGGCGTCGGCCAGCGGCCCCACGCGAATCCCGCCAGGCGTGGCAGCAGCATCAGGGTGCCAATGAGCAACAGCGCAATGCTTGCATAGCCGAACAGAGGCAAACCCGATACCGGCGGGCCGAACGCGGCAATGCCTCCCGCCGTCAATTGATCGGGCTCATCGTGCTCGAAGGCGCAGTGCTGGGGTTCGTCGGCAGCGCCCTCGGACTTTTGGCGGGGTATGGTCTGGCGTATATTGCGGTGCGCGTGTTCGGTGCCGATCTCGGCTCCGGCTATTTCCGCGGCGTCACGCCGACCCTGACGCTCGATCCGGTGGCGTTGGGCACCTTCTTTGCCCTCGGGGTGGCGA
>JANXZT010000241.1 GCA_025355395.1 Betaproteobacteria bacterium | reverse complement strand
TGCGCTTTGTGCTGATCGGCTATCTCGATCGGCAACAAAGCCCGTGGCAGAGTGACGATGCGCGCTGGATCATCCACGGCCGCTACTTCTCGCGCGACCTTCCCGAGCTGCTCGATCACTATCGCGTCCAACTGGTCATGTTTCCTTCCGCCGGACCCGAGACCTTCAGCTTCACGCTGTCGGAGGCATGGGCAGCAGGACGGCCCGTGATCGTGCCGCCCATCGGCGCACTCGCGGAGCGCGTGCAATCTGCCGATGCGGGCTGGCTGTGGTCGGAATCGCAATGGCGAAGCGAGGCAGGCATGCTTCAAGGCGTGCTGGAGCGACTGATGCCGTCAGCACGCGCCGCGTTGACGGCAGCGGCCGGGCGCGCCCGTCATGTGGCGCAACCCACCCTTGCCGCGATGGCCGATGACACACTTGAAGTGTATGAGCGCGCCATCGCGTCGCCGGAGGCTCTTGCCGCGTTTGCGCCACTCGAGCCCTCGCGCATCCGTGACGCGCTCGGTTACGCGCTGTGGTACCCGGCGCATGGTACAGCGCACGCCCGTGGATCAGCCGCGCTCGCCGCACGCGATCACGCGCCATCGCCGGCCCCATGGCGATGGTCGGCGCCGCTCTTGCGCATGGCCTTGCGGATTCGCCATACGCGGCTGGGACGGATTCTTCGCGAACTGACGCCTTCGCCGGTACGAGACAGCCTAAAAGCACGTCTGCGTCCATGACCGGCGAGGGTTACGCGCGTTGGCTTAAGCGGGGCCGCGCTCATCAGGCCGATGCGCGTCCCGTCGACGCAATGCTGTGTTACCGGCGCGCGGTGCGAGAGAGTCCGCAAGGCGCCGACGCGCATTTCCATCTCGGCGAAGTGTTGTGGCAGCTCGGGCGGATGCCTCAAGCGATCGGCGCATGGCGTGAAGCTGTCGTCGTCGGTCCGGGCAACCTCGCGGCGTACTTGGCACTCGCTGAAGCATGCCTTGCCGTAAGCGATCTCGCACAGGCTGAAGCGGCAGCGGAGCGCGCAAGTGAATTGTCATCGCGCACGCCGCGAGCCCTCCTCATCCTCGGGACGGCGCGCCTTCGGGCCGCGGAGGAACAAAACGGTGGCAGCGCAGCGCAGGCGTCGGTCGCCCACATCGAGGAAGCGCTCGAGCGCGAGCCTGGTCTTGTCATCGTGCCCTCTCTTGCCGGGCCGCTCGCCGCGATGATCGACCGGTGTCGCGATGCAACGCTGCGGATACGCCTGGTGCGCACCATCGCGGCGCTTGCGGGACGGGAAGATTTTGCCGCGGCGATGCCGGCGCTGATGCTGGTGCTCATTGCCGAAGCGCGCGACGATGGTGGCATTGCCCGGGATGGCGGCATTCCGTTCGACTGGGAACTTGCGGCACAGCGGACCTACGGCGCCTCCGAGCATGATGCGGTGCGGCGCCTCGCGCTGGCGGCGTCCAAGGCGTCCCATGTTGCCGCGACCAATCTCGCGCAGCGCTACGCGGAAATCTGCCTGGCGGCGTTTTCGTCATCGGTGCCCTTGCCCTGGCCGCGCCGCACGCCGGGCTCGCGGTGGCGGATTCTCGTGCTGGTCGCTGCACGCGATGCGCTCGCCTCGGTCGCGAAACTCGAAAGCGCAATCAGCGCCGCCGCCCGGGCGCGGTGCGAGATGGTCCTCGCCGTCATGGGCAATGCCGCCGGCATCGACCCATCGTCACTATCCATCGGTGGCGCGACGACGCGCGTCATCGGTCTCTCCGAGTTCCCCGATGTGGCAGACGCGCGGCGTCTGTCGGCGCTCGACGCCGACGTGTTGGTCGATCTTGCCGGGCTTGCGGCGGCCACGGGGCCGGTGCTGGCGCAGCGGCCTGCCCGCACCTTGATCACCACCGCCGATATAACGGCACCGGTACCGATGCCGCTGGTGGACAAGACGATCGCCGCCCTTCCCGCGCTCGAGGCGCAGTTGCCGCCACGCCCCACCGAGCCTCAAGTCGATGCCGCAATGCCGCCGGCGCACAAGCTCGCTGCGCTACTC
>JANXZT010000218.1 GCA_025355395.1 Betaproteobacteria bacterium | reverse complement strand
CGCCTACCTGTTGATCGCGCGCGCGATCCCGGAAGCCCTCAAGAAGGCGAAGCCCGGTACCAAGGAATTCCGGCTGGCGCTGCGCGATGCATTGGAGAACACCAAGGAGCTGGTTGCAACGCACGGGGTATTCACAATGTCGCCGCAGGACCACAATGGCCTTGATCAACGCGCGAGCACGATGATCCGCATCGACAATGGCAGGTGGACCTTGGTGAAGTAAGCGCCGCCTGGACCCACGGGCCGGCCGCGGGTTCCCGTAGCCGGCCTTTTTGTTGCCCATTCGACCGAATCTGGTGCCGCGCCAGCCATGAGTTTCGCGATCTTTTTTTTGCTGGTGCAAGACGGCGTCACCAACGGCGCCATCTATGCCCTGCTGGCACTCGCGCTGGTGCTGGTGTTCGCAGTCACTCGCGTGATCTGGGTGCCCTCGGGAGAATTCGTCGCCTATGGCACGCTGACTCTGGCCGGCCTGCAGCTTGGAAAGCCGCCGGGCGCCCTTGGTCTCCTGGTGGGCATGGCCGCCGTCGCTGGACTGATGGAGACCTACGCCTGCCTGCGACGGCGCGAAATGGCGCGCATCCCGCGTCAGCTTGCGTTGTGGACTGCGCTGCCATTGCTGATTGCGACGGCCGGATGGTGGCTTGCAACCCGCGGACCGCCGTTCTGGTTGCAGATCGTGATCACGCTGGCGTTGGTGACCCCACTCGGCCCGTTGCTCTATCGCGTCGCGTATCAGCCGCTTGCCGAAGCGAGCGTGCTGGTGCTGCTTATCGTTTCGGTGGCCGTGCATTTTGCGTTGACGGGTTTGGGGTTGTGGTTTTTCGGCGCCGAGGGCTCGCGCACACCCCCGTTTTCCACGGCATCCTGGCAGATAGGTGCCATGACCATCAATGCTCAGAGCGCGACCGTCGTCGTCACCAGCGTGGTGCTGATCGCAGCGCTGTACGGTTTTTTCGGCCGCACGCTTTTTGGCAAGGCGCTGCGCGCTACCGCGCTCAACCGCGTGGGTGCGCGCCTGGTGGGCATCTCGCCCAATCTCGCCGGTGCCCTCACCTTCACGTTAGCCACGCTGCTTTGCGCATTCTCCGGTGTCCTGATCGGTCCCATCACCACGGTGTATTACGACTCTGGATTTCTGGTGTCGCTCAAAGGTTTCGTAGGCGCCATCATCGGCGGTCTGGTGAGCTATCCGCTGGCCGCCGCCGGCGCGCTGCTCGTTGGCTTGCTCGAAGCTTTTTCGTCGTTTTGGGCAAGCGGCTTCAAGGAAGTCATCGTCTTCACCCTCATCATTCCTGTGCTGCTGTGGCGCAGCCTCACGGCGCATCACCACGAGGACGAGGAGTGAGCGGGCGTTGGACTTCGCCGTTGCGCGCGGCGGGACCCCTGATATTCGTGGCTGTGCTTGTCTGCGTGCCGCTTTTCATGCGGCAATTCTGGGTCACGCTCGGCAACTACGTAGGCCTCTACAGCATCGTGGCCCTGGGCCTCGTGCTGTTGACCGGCGTTGCGGGCCAGACGTCTTTCGGACAAGCAGCATTCGTGGGAATCGGCGCCTACGCGACCGCGATCCTGTCCACGCATTATGGGCTGTCGCCCTGGCTCAACCTTATTGTCGGCCTGGCGCTGACCACCGCGCTCGCTCTGTGCATCGGGTTCATCACCCTGCGAATGAAAGGGCATTATCTGCCCCTTGCGACGATTGCCTGGGGCATCAGTCTTTATTTCCTGTTCGGCAACCTCGATTACCTTGGTGGACACACCGGCATCACGGGCATTCCCGCACTGCATTTGTTCGGCCTCGAGTTGCGCAATGAGCGCTACCTTTATTTCCTGATCTGGGGCATCGCGCTCGCGGCACTGTGGGCGACCCACAATGTGCTCGATTCCCGTCCTGGGCGCGCCATTCGCGCGCTGCGGGGACAACTCGAAATGGCCGAAGCTTTCGGCGTAGATGCCGCGCGGCTCAAGATCATCGTGTTCCTCTATGCGGCGTTGCTCGCGTGCATTTCCGGGTGGCTCTATGCGCACCTGCAGCGCTTCGTGAATCCCACGCCCTTCGGCATCAACCAAGGCATCGAGTACCTCTTCATGGCCGTGGTGGGCGGCGCAGGAAGCGTGTGGGGAGCGGTGGTTGGCGCCTCGATCATCACCCTGGCGAAGCAGGTCCTGCAAGATGTCCTGCCCGCCCTTCTTGGCAAGAGCGGCAACTTCGAGATCGTGGTGTTTGGAGTGTTGATGGTGTTGTTGCTGCAATGGTCGCGCGAGGGCGTCTGGCCCTTGCTTGCGCGCCTCTTGCCGGCGGCGCCTGTGATGCCGGTGCGTGCGGCGGCCCCGCTTCCAATGCGCGCGGCCGTTGCGGGTGGCGGGGCGTTGCTGGAGGTCAATGCAGTGCGAAAGCAGTTCGGCGGCCTCGTCGCCGTCGCTGATCTCACCTTTGCGATCCGCCAGCGCGAGATCCTGGGTCTCATCGGGCCCAACGGGGCGGGCAAAAGCACGATGTTCAATCTCATCTCGGGCGCTTTGCCGTTGACGGCTGGCTCGATTCGCTTTTGCGGGCAGCCGATCAGCAACCTGACCCCGTACGCCATCGCCCGGCTGGGGATCGGCCGCACCTTCCAGCACGTGAAGCTCGTTTCGCAGATGAGTGTACTGGACAACGTTGCGCTGGGTGCATACCTGCGCGGGCGCTCAGGCGTCCTGAGGGCAGCGTTGTGGCTCGATCGTGTCGAAGAAGGCCGCGTTCGCGCGACGGCCCTGAATGCCATCAGGCGCGTCGGGCTCGAATCATATTGGCACGAGCCGGCAGGCAACCTCCCGCTGGGCAAGCAACGCATCGTCGAGATTGCACGCGCGCTCGCCGCTGATCCGGTGCTGCTGTTGCTCGACGAGCCTGCGGCAGGACTGCGGTTCCTTGAAAAGCAGGAGCTCGCCGCGTTGCTGCGCGATCTGCAATCGTCGGGGATGACCGTGCTGCTGGTCGAGCACGACATGGATTTCGTAATGGGTGTGACCGACCGCCTGGTGGTGATGCATTTCGGCGAAAAGCTGGCGGAAGGTGCGCCCGCAGACATCCAGCGTGATCCCGCCGTACGCAACGCCTATCTGGGAGGCGTTGCATGAACATCGTGCGGCCCGAGGACAGTGCTGTTGCGTCGCTCGACGGTGCAGACGCACTCCTCGAAGTGCGCGATCTTCACGTCGCCTACGGAAAAGTCGAGGCCGTGCACGGTGTTTCGCTGAAGGTGCCGCCGGGCT
>JANXZT010000203.1 GCA_025355395.1 Betaproteobacteria bacterium | reverse complement strand
AACAAAGCAAGCTCGTTTTTCGCCTACAGGAACTTCAGGTTAGACTGGCAGTTGCGATATCAATGTGCAGCCGGTCAAATATCCTGTCTTTAAAGGAGTGGTTCGTGATCGATGGCCCCCGCTTCCTCTCAGTCCCGGTGCGTGCACTGCCTGTCTTTGCCGGAGTTCCCACGGCCGACTCGCTCGCACGCGACCAGATGGGCCACGACCCAGTTCTTCTTCACCTGAACGAATGCCCATTTCCGCCCTCGCCCCGAGTTGTCGATGCCATATGCCGGGCCGCGGCCGGTGTCAATCGTTATGGCGAACCGCGTCCAGCCGCTCTAGGAGCGGCTTTAGCTTCGAAGACGGGCATTGCGGCGGGCAACATTGTCATCGGCAACGGCTCCGATGAGATCCTTGGGCTGGTCTGCCAGATGGCGTTGGGGCCGGGCGACAGCGCCGTGATGCCGACACCATCGTTCCCACGCTATCGGATCGGCGCCCGCATGATGGGCGCCGAGACGCGGCTTGTGCGCATCCTTGAAGACGGCCGAAACGACGTCGCGGGACTGCTCAAGGCGATCGATCACACCACAAAGGTCGTCTTCGCCTGCACGCCGAACAATCCGAGCGGCGCACCTCTGGCCCCAGACGAGATCCGAGCGCTCGTCGAGGGCGTGCCGGATGATGTCCTTCTGGTGGTCGACGAAGCCTATTACGAGTTTGACGCAGCAGAGGGCGGGACTGGAGCCCTCGACGAGTTGGCCCGGCGACGCGGTCCCTGGCTCTCGACGCGCACGCTTTCAAAATCCTACGCCATCGCCGGTATGCGGGTCGGGTATGGCCTCGCCGGGTCACAGGCGGTTGCGGACGGCCTGGTGCGGGTGAAGCTCAACTTCAACTTGAGCCGCCTCGCGGTTGCCGGTGCACAGGCGGCGCTTGCCGACGAGCGCTATTCGCAGGAGTGCGTCGCCAGGGTGATCGCCGAGCGGCGCCGACTGGCGGCAGGGATCGAAGGCCTGGGATTTGGCACATTGCCGTCCCGTGCCAACTTCGTTTCCTTCGACTATCGCGCAAATGCTGTTCCTGTCATGGCCGCAATGGCTGCGGAAGGCGTCTTCATCCGGGAATGGCGTGACCCGGGCTTCGAAACGTTTATCCGCATTACCGTCGGGCTACCCGAGGAAAACGATCGCGCCTTGCGGGCTCTGGGCAGAGCCACTGCATTGGATATGGGCAATCGCGAGACAATGCCGGGATGACGTCGAAGCCATCATCAGTGCGTGCCGACATCGACGCGCCGGGCAAGCGCTGCGGTCATGTCCGTGTGCCGCACTCCACCCATGAGAGCGCCTATGGCTGGACCGCCATTCCGATCGCGGTCATCCGCGGCGGCAATGGGCCGGATGTTTTGCTGCCGATGACGTAGGTTAGTTTGGATCTGCACTGCGGCGGATCGTCACTTGAATACCTGCCGTGTGGCCTTCGCGGCGATCCCATAAGATGCAACCATGCGGACGCGCCGGTGCGCGGCTTGCTCGAGCCGGGCTTCGCGCTCGGCGACATGGTCAAGGAAGGCGATCCGGCAGGTCGCATTCCCTTTCCCGAGGAACCCGAGCGTGCACCGCGCGAATTGGCCTTTGCCGGTGCTGGCGTCGTGGTGTGTCGGCGCGTACCAAGCTTTGTGGCACCGGGCGACTGCCTGGTCCATATTGCTTCCGATGTCTGAACGGGTAGACTCACCTTGCGCACAACCCCAGTAACAACGGAGTTGGAGTGGCACCCGGCTGCACCCCATGCTCAACCGCCGAGACCCGCTGATCGATGCGATCAACCAGATCGAACAAACATGACCTTGCCGTTGACCATCGCGCCACGTGCGAGTGTGCCACGCACCTTCCTCAATGCGCCGCTGGTGACCGACTTCGACCGCCTCGATGCACACATCGCCGTGCTCGGCCTGCCCTATGGTGATCCGCGAAACATCGACGAGGTGACCAACGACCAGACCAACGCGCCCACAGCGATACGGCAGGCGAGCGATAAGTTCTACCGGCTCCCCGACGAGCGCTGGGACTTCGACATCGGCGGTACGCTGTTCGATGGACGCGACGTGCGGCTGGTCGATTGCGGCGACGTCGCGGCCGACCATCGCGATCTTGGCGGCCACTACCGGCGGGCCGAAGCGGCAGCGCGCAGCATTGTGGAATCCGGGGCGCTTATCGTGTCGCTCGGCGGCGATCACGGCGTACCGATTCCGGTGCTGCGCGCGCTCGACAAGAGCGGGCCGATCACGCTGGTCCAGATCGACGCCCATCTTGATTGGCGCGATGAGGTGATGGGCGCGCGCGAAGGCTACTCGAGCCCGATGCGACGCGCCTCAGAGATGCCGCATATCCGCGCGATCCATCAGATCGGCCTTCGCGCCCAGGGCAGCGCGCGGCGTGAGGAGGTCGAGGCGGCACGCGCCTACGGTGCGCGCATCGTCACGGCCTACGAGTTACACGATTCCGGGATGGACGCGGTGCTCGCTGGCATCCCGGACGGCGGACGTTATTACCTGACCATCGACGCCGACGGGCTCGACCCTTCTGTCATGCCGGCGGTGGCCGGTCCTGCGCCGGGCGGCGTCACGTTCCACCAGGCGCGCAAGCTGATCCATGGCCTGGTCAAGAAGGGCCGGGTGATGGGCATGGACATCGTCGAGATCACGCCGCGCGCCGACGTGAACCAGATCTCGTGCATCACCGCTGGCCGTCTGATCGTCAACCTGATCGGCGCTGCCGTCCGCGCGGGCTATTTCGATCGGGCCAGCGACAGGTAACCACGCGCATTCGTATCGACAGTCTGGATCCGAAGTATTCCGAGCGTCAATGCGCAAAGGAGGGTGCATGGTAACTTCACGTGCCGCTTGCCGCCTGGCGGCAGACTCGTGCTCGACACGCATGGACCCGCCGGGCCGTGGTTTTTGCCGATGAACACACTTGGATTGTGGCTTGAAAGCCTTCGCTGGCATTCTTGCGCAGCCGCGTCGTAAAGAGAGGAGATAACCGTGTCCGGAAGTTTCGCGATGCCGCCCGAGTTGCGTGACGCACTGCGGGCACATCTTCAGCGCGTGCGAGATGCGTATTGGCAGAAGGGCTGGGGCCGTCGGATTGGATTCGGCGAGAGGCCAGCCGTTGTGGTAATTGATCTGGCCAACGCGTGGACGGACATGAAGCACGCGTCGTTGGATGGGGAATTGGACGCAGTCGTTCAACACACGCGCGACGTTCTGGACGCCG
>JANXZT010000175.1 GCA_025355395.1 Betaproteobacteria bacterium | reverse complement strand
CAGCCGGGGTCCAAGGTGGCTGCGTTGCCTTTACCCACGCATCGAGCAGACCATCGGCGTTGGTGTCGAGGCCGTATTGCACCTTCATGTTGACGATGTCCGAGGACATTGGATTGGGCGTGGCATTGGCATCGGTGAGGTCGAGACTGCGCAACACGCCGTTGCTGACGGCGTACTGCACGCGCTGCACGCGGTCCCACGGTCCCATGTTGAGCAACCGCGACGACGCCCCGAAGTCTTGCGCCACGCCGGTGTGGGTGATGGTGACCACGCCGCTCCCGTCTGGCGCGCCCACCGCGGTTGCTCTCGTGCGCTCGCACTGCCCGGAAGGGCTGATGGCGACGATCATGTCGTCCCTGGCGAAGCCGGTGGGACTTTGGACCTGGAAGGTAGCGCCGGCGGGCGCAAGCGCGACAAAAGGCGCTGGAGCGACAAGGGTGCTGGATACACCGTAATGCACGATGAACGCATCGGGCTTGGCGTCGCTTGGGTCGGCGGTGATGAATACCGGGATGGGACGCAACGTGGTCGTGACATCGTTGGTGTTGGGACAACTGCCAAGCTCCCGCGCCGAGGTGGCCAGCCCATTGCCCGCATTGGCGAGCTCCCGCACCAGCGTAAACGTCGCGAACAATCCGTTCTGCTGCGCGTCACCGGCGCTCGTCGTGTTGCGCCGGAATCCTTCCGACACCAGAAAGGTCTGCAGGATGACGGCCGATGCGAGCAGGCCGATCGCCAGACCGATCATCGTCTCGACCAACCCGATGCCGCTGTGGCCGATTCGAGACGAGCCCGCGCGGGAGGTGATCGGACTCATGGGTTCAGCCCCAACACAGCCGTCGTGCTGTAGTTATGGCGATTCGCCGGCAGCTCCCCGGGAAGCAGCCAGAACACCCGCACCGTGACCAGGCTGCTGCTCGCCGAAGGACCGGAGTCCACGCGAATTTCCGGCGCGTTGCCCGCGTCAATGCCGCCGGGGAGCGATTTCACCATTTCGCGAAACGACGCATATCCGGCGCCCCCCGCCTGATATCGAGTAGTGAGTGTTGCGGGATCGTCCGCCCACATGCGGGCCACGATCGAATGGGCGAGATAAGCTGCCTCGCCTCGGTATTGGGCATCGTTCACGTGTCGCATTGATTGTGCCTGCAACCCGACCAGGCTTAACGTGCCGAAGGAAAAGATGAGAATGCCGATCAGGGCCTCCAACATGAAACTGCCACGCTGGCGAATGCGTGATCGAAGATGATGGGCCATGAACGGAGAGCCGCGTTTTAGCAACTGCCGTCCTTGCGTGCGACCCAGCAGCCGTCGGTCGCGCCGCCGGCCCAGCCAGACGGCAAGCTGATCGTCTTCTTGCGGCCGTTCTGGTCGACGGTGTAGCCGAAGCCGGTCATGTTCCGCCCAGGCATGCCGGTCGCAGTGACTGCGTAGCTGCGATCGTCGGCGGCGACGCATTTCAGTACGAACGCATCGGCACCGGTTGCGGCGGGATCGGCGATGCCGCATGCGCCGCCGGCGGCGGTGTAGCGGCGGTTGTCGAGAAAGAACTGTTCCATGCGCACGCCAAAATCGGCGAGACGGGACGTTGCGTCGATGATGCGGCTGCGCTGCAGGTACCCGCCATAGCCTGGCACCGCGATCGCAGCCATGATGCCCACGATGGCCACCACCACCATGAGCTCGACTAGCGTGAAGCCGGTCGTCCGGCACGGCGCGCAATGGCTGGAAATCATGGGCAGGTTCCTTCTCAAGGACAAATGCCGGTGCTCCGCTCGACGCGAACGCGCCCCGCGTTGGCGAGCACAACGTTGTAGCCGCGCCGGCCGCTCTTGCAAACGGTGAAGGTGCCCATCTGCAGGGCACCGCTTTGCAGTCGCGCGTGGCCCAACGCGGTGTAGGAAACATAGTTCGCGAGCGGCTGGTTCGCACGCGCCGTAACGCCGGGACGCGCTGGCGGCTCGACTCGTACAACGGCCGCCTCGGCGTTGGGCTGCCCGGTGCCCTCGTCATCGCGATACACCAACCAGCCGCTCTCCCACCCGCCGGCCGTCGAGCACTGCGCGCGGTCGTCCGATTTGCACAGGTTGACGCGCCCGCCATGCTTGATGGCCTCCGAACGGGCAAGGCTCATCGAGTCCGCCAGGTGGTGCGCGGTGTTGGCGATCTCGGTGTCGGCCATCCACTCTGCATACGAGGGCAACGCGGCCATAAGGAGGACGCCCACGATGCCAAGCGCAACGGCCACTTCCACCAGCGTGAAGCCCTTGCGGTTGCGCACTCCCGGGGCCGACCGCATCCCACGGCAGGGGCGGATTGCGGGCGGTGCTGCGACCGCGCAGAGCGCAAGATCGAAATGCGACGAGGTGAGGAACACGATGGGCTCCAGTGAGGGTGAGGCACCGATGCTAAGAGGCCCGGCCCGTGAATACCATCGGCCGGATTGCCGAGGACCGTAAAGCCCCCGCGAGCGCATCACGAGCACAGCGCGAGCGTTGCATTCCTGGTGTGACCTGGCGGAAAAGAAGTCCGCCCCCGATGAACGAGAGAGGCTGAACGAGGGGGCTTGACCGCAGATAATTTATGTATAAAATATTTAGACGGAAACTATCTGGCTGCCGGCGTTCGGGCGATGACGGCGGTGCGAACAATGCGCATCCTGTGCGCCGGCGGCGGGCCGGCAGGTCTCTATTTCGCGCTCCTCATGAAGCGGGCCGATCCGCGGCACGAGGTCGTCGTTGTCGAAAGAAACCGCCCCTACGACACGTTTGGGTGGGGTGTGGTGTTCTCGGATCAGACGCTCGGCAATCTCGCCGCAGCCGACCCGCAATCCCACGCTGCGATTCTCGATGCGTTCTTCCACTGGGACGACATCGACGTTCATTTCAAGGGCCGGACCATCACCTCGGGCGGGCACGGCTTCTGCGGCATCGGCCGCAAGCGGCTCCTCAATATCCTGCAGCGGCGTTGCGAAGCGATCGGCGTGAAGCTCGTCTTCGAGACGGAAGTGACCGACGAAGGCGCATTCGGCCCGCAAGACCTCATCGTGGCGAGCGATGGCATCAACAGCGGCTTGCGCGCGAAATACGCGCACGTCTTCAAGCCGGAGCTCGAGCGACGGAAATGCCGTTACATCTGGCTTGGAACACATCGGCGTTTCGATGCGTTCACGTTTGCCTTCGAGAGGACGGAGTGGGGCTGGTTCCAGGCCCACGCCTACCGCTTCGATGGGGAAACGTCCACCTTCATTGTCGAGACCCCCGAAGAGGTATGGCGCGCGGCGGGCTTCGAGCGCATGTCCACCGAAGAGGGCATCGCCTTCTGCGAGCGATTATTCGCGCCCTACCTCGAGGGCGCGCGGCTCATGACCAACGTGGCGCAGTCGCGTGGATCGCCGTGGACCAATTTCCTGCGCGTGTCCAATGCGAGCTGGCTCGACCTGACCGGCCCGATGCCCATCGTGCTCATGGGGGATGCCGCCCACTCTGCCCATTTCTCGGTCGGCTCGGGCACCAAGCTGGCACTCGAGGATGCCATCGCGCTTGCGCGAGCGCTGGAACGAAGGGACGATCTACCAGATGCGTTGCGCAGTTACGAAGCCGAGCGCACCCTGGAAGTGTTGCGCATCCAGAACGCCGCGCGCAATTCGACCGAATGGTTTGAAAACGTCGATCGTTACACCGCGTTCGAAGCGGAGCAGTTCGCCTACAGCCTGCTGACCCGCAGCCAGCGCATCTCGCACGAGAACCTGCGGCTGCGCGACCGGAATTTCGTCGCGCGGACAGAATCGTGGTTCGCGGCGAGGTCCCGCCTGCCGGCGATTCCCGTGCCGCCGATGTTCACTCCGTTCACGCTGCGTGGCGTCACGCTTCGGAACCGCGTGGTGGTGTCGCCGATGGCCCAGTATTCATGCGTCGACGGGACGCCGGACGATTTCTATCTCGTTCATCTTGGCAGCCGCGCCCATGGCGGCGCCGGCCTCGTGTTCACCGAGATGACATGCGTGTCCGCCGACGCGCGCATCTCGCCCGGATGTGCGGGCATGTACGCGCCTCCGCACAAGGTGGCCTGGAAACGCATCGTCGATTACGTGCACACGCGCACCGCCGCGAAAATCGCCTTGCAGGTCGGCCACGCCGGACCGAAAGGCTCTACCCAGCTCGGCTGGCAATCGGCCGACGAACCTCTTGCCTCCGAAAGCAGGACGCCGAATTGGCCGCTCATTGCACCCTCGCCGATAGCCTACGGGCCGCACAACCAGGTACCCATGGAGATGACGCGGGCCGACATGGATCGGGTGCGCGGCGATTTTGTGCGGGCAACCGAGTGGGCGATCGAATGCGGCTTCGACTGGCTCGAATTGCACTGCGCACACGGCTATCTGCTGTCCGCCTTCATCTCCCCGCTCACCAATCGACGCGACGACGCGTACGGCGGCAGCATTGCGCAGCGCTGCCGTTTTCCGCTCGAGGTGTTGGGCGCCATGCGTGCGGTGTGGCCGCAGGACAAGCCGATCTCCGTGCGCATCTCGGCCCACGATTGGGCGCCGGGCGGCAACACCGCCGACGATGCGATCGAGATCGCGCGTCTCTTCAAGGCGGCGGGGGCTGACCTCATCGACGTGTCCTCGGGTCAGACAACGCGCGCTGCGCAGCCGGTGTACGGGCGCATGTATCAGACACCCTTCGCGGATCGCATCCGCAACGAAGTCGGTATCGCGACCATGGCGGTGGGCGCGATCTTCGATCCTGACCATGTCAACAGCATCATCATGGCGGGACGGGCCGACCTGTGCGCACTCGCTCGAGCGCATCTCGCCGATCCATATTGGACATTGCATGCAGCCGCGCAACTGGGCTATCACGACATGCCATGGCCTTTGCCGTACCTTTCGGGCAAGGCGCAGCTCACGCGCAACATTGCACGTGCCGCAAGCCTTGCCGCAGAGACGCCTGAAGCGAACGGATGAACAATCAATGAATCCTGCGACACCCCCGCTCCTGGGCTCGCACGCGGTGGTGACCGGCGGCGGGCGCGGAATCGGACGCGCCATCGCCCAAGCCATCGCCGTCGCGGGTGGCGAGGTCACCACCGGATGACGCCGCGCGACTCCGATACGCTTGCCCGCGGGGTACCGGACCTCGAGTCGCGGCTGCACGAAACGCACCACGAGACGTTGCGATTGTGGCTCCGCCTCCTGACCTGCACGCTCCTGATCGAAAGCAATGTCCGGACACGTTTGCGCGGGCAATTCAAAACGACGTTGCCTCGCTTCGACCTCATGGCGCAGCTGGAGCGCAATCCCCGGGGGTTGCGCATGGGCGAGCTGTCGCGACGGTTGATGGTCACCGGCGGCAACATCACGGGAATCACCGATCAGCTGGTTGCGGAAGGGTTGGTCGAGCGCCAGCCTATACCCGAGGACAGGCGAGCGTACGCCGTTTGTCTCACCTCGAAGGGCAAGCGCCAGTTCGACCTCATGGCCCAGGCCCACGAACAGTGGATCGAGGAGATGCTCGGCGCGTTGCCGGCCGTCGAGCGGCGTCGCCTGCATGGGCTTCTCGGCCGGTTGAAAAGCGGCTTGAATGAAAGAAAGTCCGAGCCGCCGCCGCGGTCTGCCCGCAAACGTGTCGTCGAGCGCCGCCTGCCACGGGAGAAACACGCATGAGCATCGACCACCCCCCACGCGCACTGCGTGATTTCCAACCAAAGCACTTTCAGTGGGTGCTTGAAGAAGGCCGCGTCGGCATCATTACGCTCAATCGCCCGGAAAAGAAGAATCCGCTTACCTTCGATTCGTACGCCGAGTTGCGTGACCTCTTTCGAGAGCTGGTCTACGCAACCGACGTGCGGGTTGTGATCGTGACCGGCGCCGGCGGCAATTTCTGTTCGGGCGGCGATGTGCACGAAATCATCGGGCCACTGATCGGCATGAGCATGCCGGGTCTCCTTGCGTTCACCCGCATGACCGGGGATCTCGTCAAGGCGATGCGTCATTGTCCGCAACCGATCGTGGCCGCGGTGGATGGCATTTGCGCGGGGGCCGGCGCCATGGTCGCGCTGGCGTCTGATTTCCGGCTCGGCACGCCCGACGCCAGGACCGCCTTCCTCTTCACGCGGGTCGGGCTCGCTGGCTGTGACATGGGCGCGTGCACGCTGCTGCCGCGCATGATCGGGCAGGGCCGCGCCGCCGAGCTCCTCTTCACCGGCCGCACGATGAGCGCGGAGGAGGGCGCCGCGTGGGGCTTCTTCAATCGCCTGGTGCCCGCCGACGCGTTGCAGGGCGAGGCGCGGGCCCTGGCGCGATCGTTGGCGGAGGGTCCCGGTTTTGCGCATGGCATGACCAAGAAACTGCTGCATCAGGAGTGGGCAATGGATTTAGACACCGCCATCGAAGCCGAAGCGCAGGCGCAGGCGATCTGCATGCAGACCCAGGATTTCCGGCGTGCATACGAAGCGTTCAGCCAAAAACGGCGGCCGGAGTTCAAGGGTGACTGAGCATTGCCGCGATGGCCCGGTTGCAAGCACCATGGCCGCCAATAGCCAAGTACCCATGATGGATCGCGCCCACCTTGCGTGGCCCTTTTTCGATCCCTCGCATGTCAGGCTCGCCGCCGATGCCGCGACATGGTTGCAAGGCATCGATATCCGCCCACACGCCGACGTCGATGCCGCGTGCCGTCACTGGGTCGGTGCGCTGGGCGATGCCGGTTGGCTTCGCTACTGCATCACCGACCGCGAGGGTGGCGCGCACCCGGCGCTTGATTCGCGCTCGCTTTGCGTGCTGCGCGAGAGCCTCGCGTATCACGACGGCCTCGCCGATTTCGCCTTCGCGATGCAAGGGCTCGGAAGCGCTCCGATTACCCTTGAAGGCTCGGCCGCGCAGCGCACACGCTGGTTGGGTGCGGTGGGGCGGGGGGAGGCCATCGCCGCTTTTGCGCTTTCGGAGCCCGATGCCGGGTCCGACGTGGCGGCCATGTCTACGCGGGCGTGTCGCGATGCCGACGGGTGGCGGATCGATGGCTGCAAGACCTGGATCTCCAACGGTGGAATCGCCGATTTCTACTGCGTGTTTGCGCGCACTTCAGACGCGCCGGGGACACGCGGCATCTCGGCGTTCGTGGTCCCGGCGGATGCACCGGGGCTAAGGATCGCGCAGCGCATCGAGGTGATGGCGCCACACCCCCTCGCGCGTCTAGAGTTCGACGGCTGTCGTCTTCCCGCGGATGCCCTGTTGGGACCCGAGGGCGACGGGTTCAAGCTGGCGATGCGCACCCTCGATATTTTTCGGGCCTCAGTGGGCGCGGCGGCGGTCGGATTTGCACGGCGCGCGCTCGATCTCGCCACCGCGCATGTGCAATCACGGCCGATGTTCGGCGGCAGGCTGGCCGACCTGCAGCTTACGACGGCGAGCCTGGGCGACATGGCGAGCGCCATCGACGCCGCGGCACTTCTCGTCTATCGCGCCGCCTGGCTGCGCGACGTAGCTGGACAGCGCGCGACCGCGGAAGCGGCAATGGCCAAGATGACGGCGACCGAAAGCGCGCAACGTGTGATCGATGCGGCCGTGCAATTGCATGGCGCGCTGGGCGTGACTGTGGGCCACCCGGTGGAGAGCTTGTATCGCGAAATCCGGGCTTTGCGAATCTACGAAGGTGCCACCGAAGTGCAACGACTCATCATCGGGCGCCAGGTGCTCGCCCGTAAAGGGAAGCTTTCATGATCCCCTCCGCGCATCGCGACACGTTTGCGCGCGATCACCTTCCACCGCGCGATCAATGGCCCGAGCTGGTGTTCGACCTGCCGGAGCTGCACTATCCGGCGCGCCTGAACGCGGCCGTTATGCTGCTCGACGAGGCATTGGCACGGGGGTGGGGCGAGCGCGTGGCCATCGTCGCCGGTGACGGGGGCCGCTGGACGTACGGCGATCTCGATGCCCGTGCCAACCGCATCGCCAACGTGCTGGTCCATGAGCTTGGCCTGGTGCCGGGCAACCGGGTGCTGCTGCGGGCGGCCAACGCTCCGATGCACGCGGCCTGCTGGTTCGCTGTCATCAAAGCCGGTGGCATCGCCGTCGGAACGATGCCCCTGTTGCGCTCGCGTGAAATGACCGAAATCATCGACAAGGCGCAAGTCTCGCACGCGCTGTGTGATGCGCGACTTGGCGACGAGTTGTGCGCCGCTCGCCCGCAATGCCCATCGTTGCAGCACATCATGTACTTTGGTGACGGTTCTCCGCTGGCGCTCGAAACCCGGATGGCGCAACAACGGCCTTCCTTTGAGGCGATCGATACGGCTGCCGACGACGTGGCATTGATCGCGTTCACGTCCGGAACCACGGGCAGGCCGAAAGGGACGATCCATTTCCATCGCGATCTCATCGCCGTGTGCGATTGCTGGCCGCGATCGACCTTGCGCGCGGCTTCCGACGCCCTCTTCACCGGGAGCCCGCCATTGGCCTTCACCTTCGGGCTGGGAGGCCTGCTGCTTTTTCCCCTGCGCATCGGTGCGGCCACGCTTCTCCTCGAGCAACCTTCTCCCGACATCCTGTTGTCCGCAATCGCGCAGCATCGCGCAACTGTCCTCTTTACGGCGCCGACGTCGTATCGGGCCATGGCGCCGCAGGTACGCGCGCATGATCTTTCATCGCTGCGCAAATGCGTTTCCGCGGGCGAACCGCTGCCGGCGGCGACGCGAGCGCTGTGGAAGGAAGCAACCGGCATCGAGATCATCGACGGCATCGGCTCGACGGAGTTGTTGCATATCTTCATTTCCCACGATGAAGCGCATGCGCGGCCGGGCGCTACGGGTACTCCCACCCCCGGCTATCGCGCGTGTGTCATGGACGACGCGGGCAACCCACTTCCGCCCGGCACCGTGGGTCGGCTGGCGGTCAAGGGTCCGACCGGCTGCCGCTATCTCGCCGACGACCGACAAGGCACCTATGTGCAAAAGGGGTGGAACTTCACGGGGGATGCTTACCTTGTGGACCACGACGGGTATTTCATCTATCAGGCGCGAACCGACGACATGATCATCAGCGCGGGTTACAACATTGCCGGGCCGGAAGTGGAGAGCGCGCTGCTGCTGCATCCCGCCGTGGCGGAATGTGGCGTCATCGGCGCGGCGGATGAAGATCGCGGCCAGATCGTGAAGGCGTTCGTGGTGCTGAAGCCGGGCCACCCAGCCGACGAGGAGACGACGCGGACCCTGCAGGATTTCGTGAAAAAAACCATCGCGCCGTACAAATATCCGCGGGCCGTCGAATATGTGCCGAGCCTGCCGCGCACCGAAACGGGCAAGTTGCAACGGTTCCGGTTGCGACAGCTCGATGCGCAGGGCGCGGCGCGGGGCGTGACATGAGCAGCCAAGGCGAGAGTCAGCAACTGCTGCAACCTCCGGGCTGGGCGCCGCCGCGCGGCTATGCCAACGGCGTCGCGGCCAGCGGGCGGATGGTGTTCATCGGTGGACAGATCGGCTGGAACGCCAGCTGCGTGTTGGTCGCCGGCGATTTTGTGGGGCAGGCGCGGCAGGCGCTGGCCAATATCGTCGCGATCCTGGCCGAAGCGGGCGGGCGGCCCGAGCACATCGCGCGCATGACGTGGTACGTCGTCGACAAGCGCGAGTATCTCGACAGCTATCGTGCGCTGGGTCACGTGTACCGTGACATCATCGGCCGCCATTTTCCGGCGATGACCGCGGTGGAGGTGAGCGCGCTGATGGAAGAAGGCGCGCGGGTGGAGATCGAAGCGACGGCGGTGATTCCGGCGACCTGAAAGGGTACCGTAGATCGGTGCCAGGCTTCGATCCCGTGATAACGCGCTTCCATCATCCCTGCGAAGCGACGGCACACCCTGCCGTCGTCCCTTGCGAACGTGATGGCACACCCTGCCGTCGTCGCTTGCGAACGTGATGGCACACCCTGCCGTCGTCGCTTGCGAACGTGATGGCACTCCCTGCCGTCATCCCTGCGAACGTGATGGCACTCCCTGCCGTCATCCCTGCGAACGCGGGGATCCACTTTGACTTTGATCGAGCCCATCGTCGGGGTCCGGAAAATGGATTCCCGCGTTCGCGGGAATGACGGAGTGGCGGGTTTGGATAATGGATTTCCGCGTTCGCGGGAATGACGGAGTGGCGGGTTTGGATAATGGATTTCCGCGTTCGCGGGAATGACGGAGTGGCGGGTTTGGATAATGGATTTCCGCGTTCGCGCGAATGACGGAGTGGTCGGTTTGGATAATG
>JANXZT010000160.1 GCA_025355395.1 Betaproteobacteria bacterium | reverse complement strand
GGCGCCGTGATTGAGAAGATGCGTCGCAAAGGCGTGCCGCAACACGTGCGGTGAAAGTGCTGCAGCCGGAATGCCCGCCCGTACCGCATGGCGCTTGATGAGGAGCCAGAATGCCTGGCGGGTCATCGGGGCGTGGCGCGTGGTGAGAAATACGGCGTCGCTCTTGCCCACGCCCGCAAGTGCCGGGCGTGATTGCGCCAGATAGCGTTTGAGCGACTCGATCGCTTCTTCACCCAATGGCACCAGCCGCTCCTTGCTGCCCTTGCCGAGCACACGGACCACGCCCATGTCGAGCGCCACCTGCGAGAGTGTGAGGCCCACCAGCTCCGAGACGCGCAGGCCCGTGGCATAAAGCGTCTCGAGCATTGCCCGGTCGCGTGATCCCAGCGGAGTAGTGACGTCGGGTACGGCGAGGAGGTCGTCGACCTGCCGCTCGCTCAGGTTTTTGGGCAGCCGCCGTGGCAATTTCGGCGCTCGCACGCGCAACGTAGGATCGGCGTCGAGGCGGCCTTGTTGCACCTGCAGGGCGTAAAACCGCCGCAACGCGGAAAGCCGTCGAGCAATGGAGGTGGCCTTGCCGCGGGCGCGGAATTCGTCGGCCAGAAACGCTTCCACCTCGCCGCGGCTCGCCTCGAGCAAGCGGCACGCGCGACGTTGCAGCCAGTCCGTCCAGCGCTTGAGATCGCGCCGATAGCTTTGCAGCGAGCTGGCGGCGAGGCCATCCTGCAACCAGACCTGGTCGCAGAAGGCGTCGATCAGCGCCACCGGGTCATCGGGCGTCGTCGCGATGCGCAATGGCTTCATTCAGACCCCAAAACGATAGCCCTCATGGGTGAGGAGCCAGCGCTTGATCGCCACCGGATCGCCGCGTGTGGCATTCATGAATCCGCCGAGCGCGCCTTGACTGCCGACCACGCGATGACAGGGGATGACCAGGGCAATCGGATTGGCGCCACACGCGCCGCCGATTGCGCGTGGCGCCGTATGCAGCGCCCGCGCTACCTCTCCGTACGTACGCGATTCGCCCACAGGAATGGCGGTGAGCGCGTGCCAGACGCGCTGGCGAAATGCCGTGCCGCCCGCGCTGAGCGGGAGGGTGAAGCGCCACTGCGGGTCACGAAGATAGTGCAGCAGTTGCATGACGCACTGCTCGGCAATCCTGTCCGTCGGGTCGACGGGCGTTGCATCCGGTGGCAGGTACTCGATGCCCGTGACCCCCTGGTTGGCCGTGCGAATGCCAAGCACGGCGAACGGCGCGCGCAGGGCAGCGCTGAATGGCGGCGGGGTCGCTTCCGCGGCAGCGACGGTGCGTCCGGGACGGGGCATCGGGATACGCATTCAACCCATTTTCATCTGGCGCGGCAAGGCGGTGACGAGATCCGGAAAGAACCATATCAGCAGCACCGCGGCAATCATCAGATAGAACATCGGCAAGGTGTTGCGTGCGATCCACGTGATCTGACGCCCAGTCATTCCCTGCAGCACGAACAGATTGAAGCCGACCGGAGGCGTGATCTGCGCCATTTCCACCACCAGCACGATGAAGATGCCGAACCAGATGAGGTCGATGCCTGCGGCCTCCACCGTCGGCATGATGACCCCCATCGTCAGCACGACCATCGAAATGCCGTCGAGAAAGCAGCCCAGGATCGCGTAAAACACCATGAGCGCCATGATCAGCAGGAAAGGCGACAACCCCAACCCGCTGATCCATTCGGCCAGGTGCCGAGGCAGGCCGATGTAGCCCATCGACAGCGTCAGGAACGCGGCGCCCGACAGGATGAGCGCAATCATGCAATACAGCCGCGTCGCACCGAGCAGGCTCTCGGTGAAGGTGGCACGGTTGAGAGATCCTTGGACCAGCGAAATGAGTAACGCGCCAACGACGCCGAAGGCTGCCGCCTCGGTCGCGGTGGCGATGCCCGCATAGATCGAGCCCAGCACGGCGCCGATCAGCAGCATCACGGGGATGAGATGGTGGGAGGCATAAATCTTCTGCAGCAGTGTGGTGCGCTCCGTTGCCGCGGGGATCAGTAGCGGATGAAGCAACGCCCACACTACGATATAGCCGGAAAAAAGCGTGGCCAGCATGATGCCGGGAACGACCCCGGCGACGAAGAGCTGGGCGATGGAAACGTTTGCCGACACGCCGTAGACGATCATGATGATTGAAGGGGGAATCAGGAGGCCCAGCGTACCGGCGCCGGCGAGGGTGCCGATGGTAATGTCCTCCGGATAACCGCGCGCCTTCAATTCCGGTAGCGTCATCTTGCCGATGGTGGCGCAGGTCGCCGCCGACGAGCCCGAGACGGCCGCAAAGATCGTGCAGCCGATGATGTTGGTATGCAGGAGCCGTCCCGGAACCCGCTCGAGCCAGGGAGCGAGTCCGCGGAACATGTCTTCGGAGAGTCGCGTCCGAAACAGGATTTCACCCATCCAAATAAACAGCGGCAGCGCGGTGAGTGTCCATGAGCTTGCCGACCCCCACACCGTAACCGCCATTGCGTCGCCCGCCGGGCGCGATGAAAAAAGCTCCATGCCGATCCATGCCACACCCGCCAGCGCGAGGCCGATCCACACGCCGCTGCCAAGAAGCGCAAACAGCGCCACGATAAGCAGGGTAGTGATGAGTGCGTCCATCCTATTCGCTGCGCAGCGTTTCGGCCGGGATTTTTTTCTGCCTCGCGCCTTGCCACTCCAGGACGAGCTCATCGGCCAACGCGATCAGGAGGACCACGGTCCCCAGTGCCATCGTCAGTTGCGGAATCCACAGCGCCGTGGCGTCGTTGGCGGTGGAGATGTCGTTGAACTGCCACGACTGCACGGCGAGCCGTACACTGTAGAAGGCGAAGAGGGCGGCAAGTGCCGTGCCCGCGCTCAAGGACCATAATTCGAGCGGCCGCTGCGCTCGCAGCGGCACATGCTCGAGCACCAAAGTCACCCGGATGTGCTCCCCGCGTTTCAGGGTGTGGGCGAGCGCCAGGAATCCCGCGGCCGCCGTGCAATAGCCGGCATACGCGTCGGTCCCGGGCACGTGAAAATACAACAGGCGCTCGATGATGCCGATCAGCACCATCGCAAGCGTGCCGACCATGAACAACGCCGCCAGATAAGCGGCGGCGTCGTAGAGGTGGTCCAGCAGTCGGCGCAGTGTCATCGGCGGCATGATCGCGAACCCGCCATCGTTATCGTCGTCACCTCGCCGCCGTCACATCTTGCGGTAGGCGTCGATCACCTTGCGGCCGTCATCCCCGGACTTTCGCAGCCACTCCGCGAGCATGTAGTTGCCCGTCTTGCGGAGGTCTCCCATCAATTGATCGGAGGGCTTGACGATGGACATGCCCTTGGCCTTCAGTTGGTCGACGTACCAGTTGTTCTTTTCCTCCGAGAGCTTCCATCCGCGCGTTTCCGCATCGGCGGCGGCCTTGAGCAGCGCTGCCTGCGTTGGCTTGTCGAGGGCTTCGAAGGCCTTCTGGTTGGCGATGATTGCGTTTTTCGGAAGCCAGGCCTGGGTGTCGTAAAAGTTCTTGATGTGCTCGTAGGTTTTTGAGTCGTAGCCGGTGGCCGGTGACGACATGTACGAATCGATCACGCCGGTCGCAAGCGCCTGGGAGACTTCGGCCGCTTGCACTGTCATCGGTTGCGCGCCGACAAGCTCGGCAATTTTGGCCGTTGCCGGGCTATACGCGCGCCACTTGAGCCCTTTCATGTCGCCGACATTGTTGAGGGTACGGTTGGTGTAGACGCCCTGCGGCGGCCAGGGCACGGCGAAGAGCAACCGCATGCCCTGTTTCGCGAGCTTCTCCTCGAGCGCTTTTTTGGAAGCCTTGTAGAGCTTCAGCGATTCGCCGTAGGAAGTGGCCAGGAACGGCACGCCGTCGATGCCATAAAGCGGATCTTCGTTCTCGAAGTTGACGAGAAGGATTTCGCCAAGCTGCGCCTGACCGCCTTGGACCGCACGCTTGATTTCGGGTGCCTTGAAAAGGGCGGCATTGGCGTGCACGGTAATCTTGAGCGTGCCGCCGGTGGCCTTGTCGACGTCGTTGGCGAACTGCTGGACATTCTCGGTATGGAAATTGTTCGCCGGATAAGCCGTGGGCATGTCCCATTTCGTCTGGGCATCGGCGGGCGCGGCCATCGCCAGGGTCAGCCCGGCGGCAACGGCAAACAGCGCTTTCATTGGACGTCTCCTCCAAGGCTTCGGATCGGCGCGATGACGACAATGCCGTCGACTTTTACCATAAATCAGTTGGCGGCTGGCAATTGTCAGTTTGACATAGAATCCAAAAATTCGAGGCCGACAACTTACATTTGTGATGTGGCAATTCTGGATCGATCGCGGCGGCACCTTCACCGACGTCGTGGCTCGCCGGCCCGACGGCACGCTGGTCACTCATAAGCTGCTTTCGGACAATCCGGAGCGCTATGCCGACGCGGCGGTGCACGCGATCCGCGAGCTCCTGGAGCTTCCGCCGGGCGCCGCCATTCCGGCGGGCATGATCGACGCGGTCAAGATGGGCACCACGGTCGCCACCAATGCGCTGCTGGAGCGCAAGGGCGAGCCTACCGCATTGGCGATCACGCGCGGGTTTGGCGACGCCTTGCGCATCTCGTATCAGAATCGACCCAAGCTCTTTGTCCGTCGCATCGAGCTGCCCTCGCTCCTCTATGAGCGCGTAATAGAAATCGACGAACGCATCGGCGCGCACGGCGACCTGGTCGCGCCGCTCGATCTTGAGCGCGCGCACCGCGATTTCGTGGCGCTTCGCCGGGATGGCATTGCGGCGTTGGCAATCGTGCTGATGCACGGCTATCGATACCCGCAGCATGAGCAGACGCTCGCGGCGCTTGCGCGGGAGGTGGGCTTCGAGCAGGTTTCGGTGAGCCACGAAGTCAGTCCGCTCATGAAGCTCGTATCCCGGGGCGATACCACCGTGGTCGATGCGTATCTTTCTCCCATCCTGCGGCGCTATGTCGATCAGGTAGAGCGCGACCTCGGCCAGGGTCAGCCAGCGCACGGGACGGCAACGCGCGATGCGCCGCGGCTGCAATTCATGCAGTCGTCCGGCGGCTTGACCGACGCGCACCGGTTCCAGGGCAAGGATGCGATTCTGTCCGGTCCCGCCGGCGGCATCGTGGGGGCCGTCGAGGTCTCGCGCCTCGCGGGTTTCGACAAGATCATCGGTTTCGACATGGGCGGCACCTCCACCGATGTGACTCATTATGCCGGCGAATACGAGCGCGCGTTCGTGACCGAAGTGGCCGGCGTGCGGTTGCGCGCGCCGATGATGCGCATCCACACCGTGGCGGCCGGGGGCGGGTCGCTTTGTACCTTCGATGGCGCGCGGTTTCGGGTGGGCCCGGCCTCCGCCGGCGCCAACCCGGGCCCGGCCTCCTATCGCCGCAATGGTCCGCTGGCGGTGACCGATTGCAACGTGATGGTTGGCAAGCTCGATCCCGCGCTTTTCCCGGCGGTGTTTGGACCACGCGGTGATGCGCCGCTGGATGCCGCGGTGGTACGCGAAAAATTCAGCGCGCTGGCCACGGAGATCGGTGCGCGAACGGGCACTCCCCGCACGCCCGAGGAAGTGGCCGACGGATTCCTGAAGATCGCGGTCGAGAACATGGCCAACGCGATCAAGCACATTTCCGTGCAGCGCGGCTATGACGTCACCGAATACACCCTGTGCTGCTTCGGCGGTGCCGGTGGCCAGCACGCCTGCATGGTCGCCGATGCGCTCGGCATGACGCGGGTGCTCCTGCATCCTTTCGCGGGTGTGCTGTCGGCATTCGGCATGGGGCTCGCGGATGTGCGTGCGCTAAGGCAGCAGGCGGTTGAAGCGCGGTTGGATGAAGGATCGATGGCAGCCGCGTCGCCGGTGTTTGCAGCGCTGGCGGCGGGGGCCCTGAGCGAGGTGCAGGCGCAGGGCATCGCTGCCGATCGTGCGCACGCAAGACGCACGTTGCATCTCAAGTACGAGGGCACCGATACGACCCTCGAGTTACCCGTGCCGGCAACGTGCGGCGCGTCGGCCATTGCCGAAATCACGACGGCCTTCGAGCGCAAATACGCCGCCCAGTACGGCTTTTTGATGCCCGGCAAGCCGCTGGTCATCGAAGCGATCGGCGTCGAGGCGGTGGGACGCACGCACGTGCTCGACCAAGGAATACCTCCCTTCGCGCCGCGCGAAGCTCCGTTGCAGGCGATAAAGAAAACACGGATTTATACGGACGGGGCATTGCGCGAGGGGCAGGTATTCGATCGCGATGCAATGCGACCGGCGGACGCGGTGCATGGGCCCGCCATCATCACCGAGCGCAGCGCAACCACCGTCGTCGAACCGGGCTGGCGGGCGTTGATGACCGCGCGCGGCGATCTCGTGCTGGAACGCGTGGCGCCCATCCGGCGCACCCATGCCATCGGCACCTCGGCCGACCCGGTGTTGCTCGAAGTGTTCAACAATCTTTTCATGGCTATCGCCGAACAGATGGGCGTGACGCTCGCCAACACGGCCTACTCGGTGAACATCAAGGAGCGGCTCGATTTTTCCTGCGCGCTCTTCGATCGCGAGGGCAATCTTATCGCCAACGCACCGCACATGCCGGTGCATCTGGGCTCGATGGGCGAGAGCGTGAAAACAATCATCGACTGGCGCACCGGCAGCATGCGACCCGGCGACGTGTTCGTGCTCAACGCGCCCTACAACGGGGGCACCCACCTGCCCGACGTCACGGTGATCGCCCCGGTGTTCCTGGACCGGCAGGCGCCAAGCGCGACGTCATTCCCGCGCACACGGGAATCCACCTTGGTCAGCGAAGAGAAAATGGATCCCCGCGTTCGCGGGGATGACGACATCAACTCGGCAGCCCGGAGCTCGGCGCGAGAGAAAATGGAATCCCGCATTGACGGGGATGACGACGTTGGCAGTGCGGACAGCAGCGCGCCCGCGCCGGAATTCTTCGTGGCCTCGCGCGGACATCATGCCGATATCGGCGGCACCACCCCCGGCTCCATGCCGCCGGACTCGACGTGCGTCGACGAGGAGGGCGTGCTGCTCGACAACGTTGCCTTGGTGGCGGAGGGCCGCTTCCTCGAAGCCGAAATGCGCGCGATCCTCATGGGCGGACGCTATCCGTGCCGCAATGTCGACCAAAACCTTGCCGATCTGCGCGCCCAGGTCGCGGCGTGCGCCAAGGGGAGCGAGGAATTGCGCCGGATGGTGTCGCATTTCGGGCTGCCCGTCGTGCAGGCCTACATGCAACACGTGCAGGACAATGCCGAGGAGGCGGTACGCCGCGTGCTCGACGTCCTGCGCGACGGCCACTTCGAATACGAGATGGACAGCGGCGCCAGGATCGTCGTAACCATCCGCATCGACAAGGCAGCGCGCACCGCCACCATTGATTTCACCGGCACCAGCGCGCAGCAGCCCACCAATTTCAATGCGCCCTCGGCGGTGTGCAAGGCGGCCGTGCTCTACGTGTTTCGCACCCTGGTCGACGACGAAATCCCGATGAACGCGGGTTGCCTGAAGCCGTTGTCGATCGTGATTCCCGAGGGCTCGATGCTGGCCCCGCGGTATCCCGCAGCGGTGGTGGCCGGTAACGTCGAAACGTCACAAGCGGTTACCGATGCGCTCTATGGTGCGCTCGGCGTGCTCGCAGCATCGCAGGGCACCATGAACAATTTTACCTTCGGCAACGACCATTACCAGTACTACGAGACGATCTCCGGCGGTTCGGGCGCGGGTCCGGATTTCGATGGGACGAGTGTGGTGCAGACCCACATGACCAACTCGCGGCTCACCGATCCGGAGGTATTGGAGTGGCGATTTCCGGTGCGGCTCGATTCATTTTCGATCCGTTCCGGCAGCGGTGGCGCCGGACGGCATCGCGGTGGTGATGGTGGCGAGCGGCGGGTGCGCTTTCTCGAGCCCATGACGGCCGTTATGCTTGCCAACCACCGCCGCGTCGCACCGTTTGGCGTTGCCGGCGGCGCGCCCGGAGCCCTCGGTCGCAACTGGGTGGAGCGCGTGGACGGAAGCCGCCAGGAATTCGGGGCGACGTGCGCCGTGGAAATGGCCGCGGGAGACGTATTCGTTATCCAGACGCCGGGCGGCGGGGGTTTCGGCGCGCCGGGTAAGTGATGTGAAAAGTAGGGTCAGAGACGACTTTCGCGCACCATGAGGAAAAGTAGGGTCAGAGACGACTTTCGCGCACCATGAGTGGTTCATTAACGGGCTCATGCGAAAG
>JANXZT010000139.1 GCA_025355395.1 Betaproteobacteria bacterium | reverse complement strand
GATTATCGGCGGAATCGCCGCGTACTACGCGGCACAGCCTGCAGCCCGGGGGCACAGCGATGACCCGGCGCTTCTCGCCAAGGGCAAGGAGCTGTTCGACAAGGGACTCCCCGAGCGGGGGATTCCCGCGGGCATGGCGTGTCACGGATCCGATGCGGAGGGCATGGCCGACTTTCCACGTCTCGCCGGGCAGCACGCCAAGAACGTGATCAAGCAGCTGAATTACATCCAGTCACTCGTCCGCGCGGCACCCGTGATGCATGGCATCGTCAAGGATCTTGCGCCGGCTGAAATTCAGGCGGTCGCCGCTTAGGTGCAGTCGCGGTAGGGAAGCCGTCGATGTGTTTGTTGCGGAATGATAAACCAACAGTCATCCTTGGCAGGCTTTCCAAATTTCGGCACCTCGGCGGAAGCGGGCTTTTCAGTGGTACCGTCCGTTTGAGTCTGCCCTGAGAAGTCGTGGGCTTTAGGTTGATTTCTTTTCGCCGATAATTGATCAGCATCGGCAGATGATCTACAACTGTCGGAACTACACTCAAGAAACCCAAGAAACCCAAGAAACCGTCCTGACAAACGAGGCCACCTCTGAGGAACTGCATGCGTCTGTTCACGCTGGAACACGGCAAGTCGGCGTACCGCGCCGACTTCGCACTGTATGGCACCGCATCGGGGGCGTTGGCGGCTTTCCTGATGATCGCTGGCCCGCGTGAGCAGCGGTCGGAGATCGTAGCCTTTACGCTGATGGGCCTGGCAAGCTGGACCGTCATCGAGTACGGGTTACACCGCTTCGTCCTGCACGGTTTGCAGCCATTTAGCACGTGGCATGCGGAGCACCATCGGCGTCCAACGGCGCTGATCTGCGCGCCGACGATCCTGAGCGCCACGCTGATCGCTACGCTGGTCTTTCTTCCCGCACTGGTTCTGGGTGATCTGTGGCGCGCCTGCGCCCTGACCTTCGGCGTACTGACCGGCTACCTCGCCTACGCAATCACGCACCACGCGACCCACCATTGGCGCACCGACAACGCTTGGATCAAGCGGCGCAAGCGCTGGCATGCGGTGCACCATGGCCGCATCAGGCAGCCCGGTCACTTCGGCGTGACCAGCGCGTTCTGGGACCATGTGTTCGGCAGCATCCACGGGCAGCACCGCAGGTGGACTGTCGACAAAGGCGTGCCGCGCGGTCGCACACCTGCTGGCGATTCGCCGCCGATGGATCCGTAGGATACCCGTTTCGGCAGGTCACATGTTCTATCGGCGGACCAAGCTCGATGCGGGTCTCCAGACCGATCCGGTGCTTCAGCTCACGCAGTTGCAGGCGCCTTCGTGGAGTCCTTCAAGGGCACCTTTCGCAACAAGTATCTCAGCGCCTACTGGTTCGAGTCGTTGCAGGATGGCAGAATGAAGATTGAAGCATGTCGGGTCGAGTGCAACGAGACTCGTCCTCACAGGGCGTTCGGTGAAGTACCGCCCGCCGAATAGGCCCGCCGCTTCGTAGTTTGCAGCGAAGCTGTGGATCAACCAGGGGCCGAAGACTAACTCCAGGTTTGGTACTGAGAATGGGGACCGTTCAAATGCGGGCCTTTGTTAACGCGGCGCTGGCACTACGATTGGGAGCAGATCACATGTATTACATAGTTGAAAGTAATAAGTCATTTGACCAAGCGTCGGCAGACCTCGAATCTGCAGTTAAACGCCTTGGCTTCGGGGTACTGCATATCCACGACTTGGGCACCACACTTCGCAGTAAAGGGATTACATTCGACAATCAGTGCAAGGTGTTTGAAGTCTGCAATCCAGGGCAGGCAGCAAGAGTTTTGTCGACCGACATGCGCCTGAACATGGCATTGCCGTGTCGTATCTCGGTGTTCACGGATAAAGGCAGGACGAAGATCGGTCTCATCAAGCCGTTGGAAATGCTATCGGCGCTATCTCAGGATGCAACGTTAGTTCAAGTTGCGAAAGAGGTGGAGGCAAAGACCATTCAGATGGTCGACGAGGCGAAGTGAATACTCGCGGTATGACGACGCCCTGAATTCGGATGCATTTGTCGCTCCCTACGCCTGCGACAACTGCGTCGGTTGTGGCGGACGTCAGGCAGCAGAAGCCCTGACCTTACGCCACTTCCTTCCGATGTCTGACCCGCGCGTTTTCTTCGCAGCGGAACGCACCCTCCTTGCTTGGGTTCGGACCGGTCTCACCGTCATGGGATTTGGGTTCGTGGTAGCTCGCTTCGGCCTCTTCCTCAGCCTATTGGCAGCCCAGCGCACGCCGATGACTGCTCCGACCGTGTCCTCGTCACACTTTTCGAACGGTGTCGGTATTGCGCTCGTCTTGCTTGGTGCGGGGGCCATAGTCTTCGCAGCTATCCAGCACCGGGCCTTCATCTTGTCGCTGCCGGTCGCGGATCTACCACCGTCCCTCAATCGCGCTTTCCCGGTCGTCTTAGCGCTTTTTCTCGGGTCGCTCGGCCTCGCACTGGCGGTCTACCTTGCCGTTTAGCGATGTCGTGACTTACCTCGGTATTGAGACTGCCGCATGAAGCGCGCCATGTGCAACCCCGCGCCTGTGCGGGATTATCGAGACTCAGTCCGTCTTCGTCGCCGCCGGGACTTCCGTTTCGCAGGCGGCGTAATCCCCGCATCAGGTCCCACCCGAGCACCAGGAGGAGCGCACATGAATCTGAAGGAATGGATCGGCCGGTCGGAAACCATTGCCGACGTCGTTACCGCGACGCCGTACGCTGCGTTGTCCGCGACCTTCGATCGGGCTGCCGAGCGTCCGCCGAGCGGAACGCCACTGCCCGCCCTGTGGCACTGGCTCTACTTTCTACCGTTGCATCGCCAGTCGGAGATCGGCCCCGACGGTCACGTCAAACGCGGTGGGTTTCTGCCGCCGGTTCAGTTGCCTCGGCGCATGTGGGCCGGCAGCCAATTCGAGTTTCACAAGCCGTTGCGGGTGGGCGATGCCATCACCCGGGTATCGACCATTCACGATGTGACGGAGAAAAGCGGCCGCACCGGCCCGCTGGTATTCGTCAAGGTCCGTCACGAGATTTGCCGGCAGAGTGAACCGGATGTCGCGCTCACCGAGGTCCACGACATTGTCTATCGCGAGGCGCCGAAGCCGGACGACGTTGCGCCGCCGCCGAAACAGGCGCCAGCGGGCGCCACGTGGGAGCGCAAATGGATTCCGGACGACGTGCTGCTGTTCCGTTACTCCGCCTTGACACTCAACGGACACCGGATTCACTACGACCGCCGCTACGTAACCGAGGTCGAAGGCTATCCCGGGTTGATCGTCCATGGGCCGCTGATCGCAACACTCCTGCTGGATCTGCTGCGCCATAAGTTACCGGACGCCGAAGTGGCCCGCTATGAGTTCCGAGCCGTGCGCCCCGTTTTCGACATCAACCATTTTTTTGTCTGCGGCGAGCCGCAGCAAGATGGCAAGACGTTCCGCCTCTGGGCCAGCGATCACGAAGGATGGTTGACCATGGATGCCACGGCGGTGATCAAGTAAGGAGATGACCTTAGGGCCCGTTCCCCGCCGGCGACGGCAAGGTGGCTTTGCATTCACTCGTACCAGGACACCTCCGTTACATCACTCAATCACTAATTCGCAATCAGGAGACCGCCAGCCATGGGCGCCACTGTCATCGACTCACGCATCTTCGGCAACATTTTCAGCAGCGACGCGATGCGCCGCGTCTGGTCGGACGAGAACCGCACGGCCAAGTATCTCGAAATCGAGAAGGCGCTGGCCATCGTGCAGGGCGGCTTGGGCATCATTCCAAAGGAAGCGGCAGACGAGATCGTGCGCAATTGCGACATCGGCAAAATCGACATGGACAAGCTACGGGATCAGACCGAGCGCATCGGCTACCCCATTCTCGGCGTCGTCTCGCAGCTCAATGCGCTTTGCCGCGACAAGCTCGGCGAATACTGCCACTGGGGCGCCACGACTCAGGACATCACCGATACCGCGACCGTCATGCAGATTCGCGAAGGATTGGCCATCGTCGAGGCGGACCTCGAGGCAATTTCTGGTGCGCTCGCCGGGCTGGCCCGGCGCTACCGCGACACGCCCATCGTGGGGCGCAGCAATCTGCAGCAGGCCATTCCGGTGACGTTCGGGTACAAGATGGCAACCATACTCGCTGCCATCGAGCGCCATCGCGAGCGCCTTGCGCAGCTCAAGCCGCGGGTGTTGGTCGGTGAGTTCGGAGGCGCATGCGGCACGCTGGCGTCGATCGAGAAGGGCGCGATGGAAACGCAGGCCGGCCTGATGGCCGAGCTCCGATTGGGGCAACCGGCGATTGCATGGCACACGGTGCGCGACTGCATTGCCGAGGTCGGCGCTTTTCTCGGCATCGTCGGTGGCACCCTGGGCAAGATTTCCATGGACGTCAAGCTGATGATGCAGACGGAAGTGGCGGAGGTCTTCGAGCCATTCGCTCACGGTCGGGGGTCGAGCAGCACCATGCCGCAGAAGCGCAATCCCATTTCCTCCTGCTACATCCACGCCGCGGTGTCAGTGGTGCGGCAGCATGCGGCAGCGCTGATGGACGCGATGATCGCCGATCACGAGCGCTCCACCGGTCCGTGGGAGATCGAGTGGATCGTGCTGCCCGAGGCCTTCTGCCTGACGGCGGGTGCACTGAAGCAGACACGATTCATTCTCGAAGGACTCGAGGTCGATGCCGGGAGGATGCGCGCCAATATCGACATCACCAACGGGTTGGTAATGTCCGAGGCGGTGATGATGGGCCTCGGCCGTTATATCGGACGGGAATACGCCCACGACCTGGTCTATGGCATCTGCCGCGAGGCGGTCCGGCAAAGCCGGCCGCTCCTCGACCTGCTCGTTGAACATCCGGAGATCAACCGGCATCTGGATCGCGCGGCACTGGCGAAGCTCTGCGATCCGGTCAACTATCTCGGTCAGGCGGGGATGATGGTGGACCGCGTCCTGGCGGGCCTGAACGCCCGGTAGCGTTCGCAACCGGTGTGCAGTCGGCGGACCTTCTGTTGATCAGCCAAACATTTGTCGCAGCGTATTCAGCGTAGCCTGCAGCGTCTTGGACCGGATCGTCCCTGGCCGACCCGCGAGCCGGGTCTTATCCGGCATTCGAAGCTAAGCCAGACTCGAGGAGGATATCGCACCCGGAATCCCTTTAAGGGTTGTTCAACCGTGAGTGTTCGACAACGCCCGATTGATCGCGTCCATGAACGGCCCGAGCTTTGGCGGCTGCGCTTCGATATCGATGCGGACGTCGAGCTTGCGTAGCGCTGCGCTACAAACAGGGCCGATCGAAGCGACCAGCGTCCGGTCGAGACTTTGCCGTAGTGTCGCTTCAACGTTGGTGCGTTTCGCGACGGCGAACAAATTGCCCGCCTGCGACGCGCTGGTGAATGCCACGAGATCGATCTCGTCGCGACCCACCGCGTCGATGAGCCGTTGCAGCGGCGCAATGTCCTCGGGCAAGCCCCACCGATAAGTCGCGATTTCGATAACTTCCGCGCCCTTGCTCGCGAGCGCGGCTTGCAGCTCGAGATTAGGCTCGCCGTAGCGCTGAACCACGACCCGTGTACCGCGTAACGGAGTGTCCTGGAGCTCGGCGAGCACCTCGTGCGTGGTGAACGGGTCGCTCGCAGCGAAATCGATGTGCACCTTGCGCGCGCGCAGCACCGCGGTCGGCTTGGGACCCCGCACCACCACCCGCGCGGCGTCGAGCAACCGCAGCAAATCGGCGGTCAGCCCCAGCGAATCGGTGGCTGAGAAAAGCGCGCGCGTACCAACACCGGTTTGAAAGATGAACAACCCGGGCGGCGTCGCGCTCCAGTCATGCATTAACGCCACGATATGCGCAGCATCGACGTCCGGGATTTCGGCCAGCGCCGGCGCCAAGAACGGTATGCCGCCGTACTTGCGGACCAGACCGGCCATCTGGTCCCGCGCGCGGCTCTCAAGAATGGCAACGGTTTTGTCTTTCATCGACGCGCAGTCCAACCAGCCTCGCGCCTAGTGTGCCCGTTTAGTGCCTCGTGTGCGAGCGTGCCGGCCGTTCAACTCAGGGCTGCTTGCCGCAACGTGCGTGGACGTGTTGCTATGGCGAGTCGCGTGAGCTCCGGCAGACACAAGCCGGAGTTCGTCCCGCACTTGAGCCTATCCGGCAGCTTCGCAAGCGTTGTTGACGCAGGACCCATGGTCGTGCCGGGCGTTTCGCGCAGCGTCGTCTCGGCGATATCGAAACACATGCAGACAACGCGCCCTAGTGTTATGAGCCCGCGCGCCGAGTGCTACTTTTTGAAGTCGTGGGCTTTCATTGTGGCAAAATATTACCTGCGTTGTTCCTGTTGAAGCGTTATTATGCACGTATGCACTACAAATATATCAAAAATTAGTCGAATATGACGAAGTACAAGCAATATATTGCCTGTGTTACCAACAACGATCTGGTAATATAATTCAAACACGTTTAGAACAGAGCAGAACACACTGATGCAGAACGCTCCTGAAACCGACATCGAACCGCGCGCCGAACCCGCGGATGAAATATCGACTGCGGACACCCAGTTTCTCGCTGACCTGGGGGGACGCGTGCGCGAACTGCGCGAGCGGCGAGGCAGGTCACGCAAACTGCTCGCCCGCGAATCGCAGGTTTCCGAGCGGTATCTCGCACAGCTCGAGACAGGCAACGGAAATATCTCGGTGATGCTGTTGCGGCGCGTCGCGGCGGCTCTCGGCGTCACGGTGGGGGAGGTCCTTATCCCGGAGGACCAGGATTCCGTGGAGCGGCGGCTCATTCGCCGCTTTCTCGAGCGCCTCCCGCTTCATCGGCTGGAAGAAGTGATCTTCAGGTTGATGCGGGATTTCGGCCACGAAGAAGCCGCCCGGCGCAAACGCATCGCACTTATCGGGCTGCGCGGCGCGGGTAAATCCACGCTCGGCACCATGCTGGCGAATGAACTGAAGATTCCGCTGGTGGAGCTTAATCGCGAGGTCGCGCGCGATACCGGCCTACCCATCGGCGAAGTTATGGCGCTCTACGGCCTCACGGCGTACCGGCGGATCGAGCGTCGTGTGCTGGAGCGCGTTACCCGTGAGCAGGAGCGGGCGGTGATCGTCGCCGGCGGTGGTATCGTCACCGAGGAAGAAGCGTTCAATCTCCTGCTCGCCAATTGCTACACCGTTTGGGTGAGAGCGCAGCCGGAAGAGCACATGGCGCGCGTTTTGGCCCAGGGAGATTTTCGTCCGATGGCGGGTAACGATGAGGCCATGGAGGACTTGAAGCGCATTCTTGCGGCGCGCGAGGCGATGTACGGCAAGGCGGATGCCGTGATCGACACTTCCGGGGAAACGCCGCAGGACAGTTTTGCGAAGCTACGTCAGGCCGTAATGGCGTAGGCCCAACCAACCGACGCATCAAGAGGAGAGCACGATGGAGCCCGCCGCCGCAAAGGCCGACGCGACGACTTTCCCGAAGGTCGACTACCAGACGCATCCCGATCTCTACAAGCACTACAAGGTGAGCTACGACGGCGCTGTCGCGACGTTGAAGATCGATATCGACGAAGACGCCGGCATTCGCCCGGGCTACAAGCTCAAGCTCAACTCGTACGATCTTGGCGTCGACATCGAGCTCTATGACGCGATTCAGCGCATCCGGTTCGAACATCCCGAGGTGCGCACCGTGGTGCTGACGAGCGCCAAGGATCGGGTCTTCTGCTCCGGCGCGAACATCTTCATGCTCGGCAAGTCGTCGCACGCGTGGAAGGTGAACTTCTGCAAGTTCACCAACGAGACGCGCAATGGGCTCGAGGATTCCAGTCGGCACTCCGGCCTCAAGTTCATCGCGGCCTGCAACGGCACGACCGCCGGAGGAGGCTACGAAGTCGCGCTGGCCTGTGACGAAATCGTGCTGATCGACGACAGTTCATCCGCGGTCAGCCTGCCCGAAGTTCCATTGCTGGGTGTGCTGCCTGGCACGGGCGGACTCACCCGCGTCACCGACAAGCGCAAGGTACGCCACGATTTGGCCGATATCTTTTGCACCACCACCGAAGGCGTACGCGGACAGCGGGCAAAAGAATGGCGGCTGGTCGATGAGGTCGTGAAGCCAAAGGAATTCGCCGCTTACATCCAGCGCCGCGCGTTCGAGCTCGCCAGTCAAAGCGATCGGCCCAAGAATTCGAAAGGCGTAACTCTGACACCTCTGAAGCGCACCATCGAGGACAGCGGATATCGCTACGAGTTCGTCGATGTGCAGATCGAAAGCGGCGCGCGCCAGGCAACACTCACGGTGAAGGCGCCGACGGAGGTGCAGCCTGCCGACATTTCCGCGATCCTTGCGCTGGGCGCCGACTGGTGGCCCCTGCAAATGAGCCGCGAGCTCGACGACGCGATCCTGATGCTTCGCACCAACAATCTCGACGTCGGCATCTGGCTCCTGACGACCGCCGGTGACGCCGATCGCGTGCTCGCGGTCGATGCCACGCTGGCCACGCTCAAGGATCACTGGTTCGTTCGCGAAACCATCGGCCTGCTGCGTCGAACGCTGGCCAGGCTCGATGTCAGCTCGCGCACATTGATCGCCCTTGTGGAATCCGGCTCGTGCTTCGCCGGCACATTGCTCGAACTGGCGTTGGCCGCCGACCGCACCTACATGCTGGATTTGCCGGACCAGCCAACCGCGGCGCCACAACTGGCGCTGTCGGAGCTCAACTTCGGGACTTATCCGCGCGTGGATGGTCTGTCGCGAATCGAATCCCGTTTCTACCGGGAATCGGACCCGATCGCCAAGGTCCGTGCCGCCATTGGCCGCAAGCTGTCGGCCAAGGAGGCTTCAGCATTGGGCCTGATCACCGCGGCGCTCGACGACATCGATTGGCACGACGAGATCCGCATGGTGCTGGAGGAGCGGGCGAGCATGTCCCCCGACGCCCTGACCGGCATGGAAGCCAACTTGCGCTTCGGGGTTACCGAAACCATGGAGACCCGCGTTTTCGGCCGGCTCTCCGCGTGGCAGAACTGGATTTTCATCCGCCCCAATGCCGTGGGCGAAGCGGGTGCACTGAAAGTCTTCGGCACCGGTAACAAGGCCAAATTCAATTGGGAACGCATTTAAAGGCGGCCGTGTTCGTAAATATCTGAGGCCAGGAGAGGTTCATGGAAACGACGATCAACTACAGCGAAAAAATTCCCAATAACGTCAATCTTGGCGAAGACCGCACCCTGCAGCGTGCGTTGGAGCAGTGGCAGCCCAACTTCATCAACTGGTGGGACGGCGTCGGCCCCGAGAACTCGACCGACCACGAGGTCTACCTGCGCACCGCCACCAGCGTCGACCCGCAGGGCTGGGCGGTGTTCGACTACGTGAAGATGCGCGACTACCGATGGGGCATCTTCCTCAACCCGGCCGATGCCGA
>JANXZT010000104.1 GCA_025355395.1 Betaproteobacteria bacterium | reverse complement strand
CAATCTCGTCCGGTCTTCGCTTTCAGGAGTTCGATCCCGGTGTCGAAGCTCTCTCCGCACCGTTTGCGATGGCCGCCAGCGCGTACATGAGCGAGCAACTGGGCATCGATACCGCGGCGCGCTTCGACATTCTGTCGATGGGTAACTGTTTCCACGATTTCCATTCGTTGCACCGTACCTGGATCGCTATCCATGACCAATGACATCGTTGAGCGCATTCAAAGAAAAAGGCGACCACGAAGGCCGCCATTTTCTTTACTATTGGTGCCGGAAAGAGGAATCGAACCCCCGACCTTCGCATTACGAATGCGCTGCACCGGATAATCCACAACACTCAGCAACACCAGGCAAAAACAAAAATCAAGCAGTTGCCACCGTCGAATTGTCGCACACCGTTGTGAATTGCTGTGCTCTGTTGGATGCACTGTGTGGTGAGTGTGCCACGACGGCTGGCCGCTCCGCCGACGGACACCGGCGGGTGGTTGGAGGCCTCCCACAGAGCCCGCGGTAAGGTCGCATGCTTCAGGTCGTACACCAAAACAGTCGGCTTGGTCGGCGTGTCCACGGCAGCCGAGTAGCGAGCGATGCTCTTCTCGATCTTCGCCATCCGTCGCCGCATCTCGGCAAGGGGTGAAGTTCTCGCCGTTGTTCACCGCCCGACCCTGCCGGCCGCGAAAACCGTCCGGCCCTCAATTCCGCGGCTTCTGCCGCAGTAGCGGTCACCGGGATAGGGAAAGCAAATCTGGGCAATCGATTCGCACGCTCACCCAGCGACCGTTCTGCGCAGCCGACGCCACGCAAGCCTCGAGAAACCCGACGCCGATCAACCCGTCAACTACGCCCGGGACGACCGTTGCCAACGGATTCGGCGCCCGCTTGTCGATTTGCGCGTGGATCAGTTCCGCAGTGTCCGCATAGACCTGCGCAAACGCTTCGATGTATCCCTCAGGATGTCCGGGCGGCAATCGAGTCGCGTGCCTCGCCGCCTCGCTGGCGGTCGCGCCGCCGCGACACAATATCCGCGGGGCCTCACCCAGCGGCGTGAACCGCAGCTGATCGGGATGCTCCTGCGCCCACTCGAGGCCGGCTTTTTCGCCGTAGACCCTGATTCGGAGTGCGTTGTCGTTGCCGGGACAAATCTGGCTTGCCCACAGCATCCCGCGCGCGCCGTCCGACAGCCGCATCATCACGTGGGCATTGTCGTCGAGTGCGCGGCCGGCAACCATGTTCGAAAGATCAGCGCATACCGCTTCGACCTCGAGTCTTGTGATGAACCGAAGCAGATGATGCGCGTGCGTGCCGAGATCACCGAGACTGCCCGCCACGCCGGCGAGTGCGGGATCCGTGCGCCAGCTCGCCTGCTTCTGCCCCGTTGCTTCGACGCGGGTGCTGAGCCAATCCTGCGGATACTCCACCTGCACGACACGCAACGCGCCCAGCGCGCCTGACCCGACCAGCTCGCGCGCCGCCCGCACCATCGGGTAGCCGCTGTAATTGTGGGTAACGACAAAGATGCGTCCGGCCGCTCTCGTCAGCCGCAGAAGTTCCGCGGCGTCGACCAGCGACGTCGTCATCGGTTTCTCGCAGATCACATGGCAGCCCGCCGCAAGAAATTCGTGAGCGATCGCGAAGTGCGTGTGGTTCGGGGTGACGATCGACACGGCGTCGATGCGATCGTCGCGCTGGGCCTCCTGCGCGGCCATTACCCGAAAATCGGGATAGGCGCGATCCGGCGCGACACCGAGCGCAACACCGTCCTTGATCGACTGCGCGGGATTCGCGCCGAACGCACCGGCGACGATGTCATAGCACCCGTCGAGCCGCGCGGCCATCCGATGGACAGCGCCGATAAAAGCGCCGCGACCGCCGCCCACCATCCCCAGCCGCAATTTGCGGGCGCTCATGATCAGGCTGGCAAGCCGAGCAGGCGACGGTTCTCCACCGTGTCTCCTCCCCTACCGGCGAAATCGTCGAACGCACGGTCGGTGACGCGGATCGTATGCCGCCGGATGAAGGCCGCGCCTTCTCGTGCGCCGTCTTCCGGGTGCTTGAGCGCGCATTCCCATTCGAGCACCGCCCAGCCGGCATAGTTGTACTGCGCGAGCTTGGAAAAGATCGCGGTGAAATCGATCTGGCCATCGCCGAGCGAGCGAAAGCGGCCAGCGCGATCGATCCATGGTTGATAGC
>JANXZT010000519.1 GCA_025355395.1 Betaproteobacteria bacterium | reverse complement strand
CGCGACCCGATCGATCGCCGACTCTTCATCGGACCACGCGAAGGGTGCGTCAATCGTGGCCGCAAGCCGCTCCACTTCGTCCGGGTGCGCGCCAAGGGCTGCCATGGCGTAATGGCTGAACCGGAGCGCGTTGAGGAAGTCCATCATGGATCGAAGTGGAACAACGATGCGGCGCGCGATCAAGGTTTCAGCGCGCAACAAAGCGAGGGCCGATGATGCGTGGTCCTTCCGTTACAATGCAACAGGACCCGCCTATTATGCCTTTCGCGCGCGCCACGAACCGCGCCCCGTCTTTGTCGCTGCGGGGGATGTCGCGCCTCGCGAGCGCGGTAACGTTTGCCCTGGTCGTGGGCATCGGTCTTTTCGCGCTGCTGTTGCTCGTCGTGCGGATGGTGGTGTTTCCGCACATCGATCAGTACCGCGACAGCATTACCGCGGCGCTCTCGCAGCAGGTCCACCAGCCCGTCGAGATCGATGCACTTTCCACGGGCTGGGACGGCTGGAATCCCAAGCTTGTCATCGAGGGGTTCCGACTGGGCCGGCCGGCGCCCGCCAGCGGTCCGGCGCTGCTGGAATTGCCGCGGCTCGATCTGACACTCGCCTGGACGTCGCTCGTGCGTTTGGAGCTGCGCGTGAAACAGCTCGTCATCGATCGGCCGCGTCTTGCCATCCGGCGCGACTCCAATGGTGTCGTGCATGTGGCGGGCATCGAGATCGACCCCGCGCAGGTGTCCGATGATTCGGCGCTCACCGATTGGCTGTTGCGCCAGCGCGAAATCGTGGTGCGAAACGCTACCATCAGCTGGCAGGACGAGCGTCAACAGGCGCGGCCCCTGGTGTTGGACAATGTTCATTTCCGGCTTGAAAACAGCCTCGGGCACCATCGCTTCGGACTCACCGGGAGCCCGCCGGCGGAGTTGGCGGCGCCCATCGACATTCGCGGCGACCTTCGCCGCACGTCGTTTCGCGACTGGCACCGCGCCGACGGCCAGATCTACACGCGACTCGATTACGCCGACATTGCGGCGTGGCGTGAATGGCTGCCGTGGCCGGTCGAGATCAACAGCGGCAAGGGTGCGCTGCGCGCCTGGTTCACGATCACGCAAGGCGAGGTGAGTGCGGTGGTGGCTGATGTCGAGCTCGCCGATGTCAAGACCAAATTGGTGCCCGATCTGCCCGAGCTCGCGCTGGCACGAGTCTCCGGCCGGGCGGGATGGCGATTCGGGAATGGCACGCGGGAGTTTTTTTCGCGACGGCTCGCTTTCACCACCACCGAGGGCCAGAGCCTCGAGCCGACGACTGCGTCACTGGTCATGCACGTCAGCGCGGAAAACCGCATCGAGCGCAGCCGTCTCGAGTTCGATCGGCTGAAGCTCGACCCGTTGCGCGAGCTCGCGGCACACTTCCCATTGCCCGCCGCCTGGCGCGCCGACCTCACCGCTTACGCGCCACGGGGCACGCTCACCCATGGCCTGCTGCAATGGGATGGCGCGGCGGATGCGCCCACTGCGTTCGACGCGGCGACCGACTTCAAGGATGTGGGCTTCGTTGCCGACCGATCGAGCGTGGGCGTCACTGGCATGAGCGGGACACTCAAGGCGACGCAGGCGGGCGGTTCGGTCAAGCTCGCGAGCCAGAAGGCGGCCATCGCGTTCCCGCATCTGCTCCCCGCGCCGATTGCCCTTGATACCGCAGACGGCCAACTGGCGTGGGTACACGAGGGAACGCACACCGCGATTCGCGTGGATCGGATCAATTTTGCGAATGCGCACGCCGCCGGACATCTCAGCGGGACCTATCGCCACGACCGTGAAGGCCCGGGCGCGATCGATCTCGACGCGCAACTCACTCGCGCGGCGGTCGAAGGCGTGCCGCGGTATCTGCCGACGAGCTTGAGCGAAGGCACGCGAGCATGGGTGGCCAATGCCATCAAACGCGGCACGGTCGACGAAGCGCGACTGAAGCTCAAGGGCGACCTTGCGGCGTTTCCCTTCGCCGATGGCAAGAGCGGCGTCTTTGCCGTCGACATCAGGGGACACGGGTTCGATCTTGAGTACGCCCGGGAGTGGCCCGCGCTCACCGATGTCAGCGCCGAGGTCCATTTCCATGGCGCCGGCGTTTCGGTGGTGGGCCACCAGGGCGGTAGCTACGGTGTCACGCTGGGCACGGTCAAAGCCGATATCCCGGATCTTCGCTTGCCGGTGGTTAACGTCGACGGTGAAGCCAGCGGACCAACCCAGGATTTCCTGCGTTTCATCGAAGAGAGCCCGGTCGGGGGATGGATCGACCATTTCACCGCCGGTGCGCGGGCCGGCGGGAACGGCAAGCTCGTGCTCAAGCTCGCACTGCCTTTGCGCGACCTTTCGGCCAATCGTGCGACGGGAGAATACGCATTCACCAATAACCGGTTGAAGCTGACCGGTGTGCCAAGCCTTGATCAACTGAACGGCCAGCTCTCGTTCACCAACCACGAAATGCGGGCGCGCGACATCACCGCGGAGGCGTTGGGGGGGCCGATCAAGGTAAGCATCGCGAGCGCCGAGGGCCGTGTTCGACTCACCGGGACGGGCAGCGCCAATGTCGCCGCCGTCCACCAGGAATTCGCCTTCCCGTTCGGGGATCGCGTGGCTGGAACGGCGGACTGGTCACTTACCCTGGATTCGCGTGCCGGCATTTCATCCTGGGTGCTGGAGAGCCCGCTCAAGGGGGTACAGATCGATCTGCCGGCGCCGTTGACCAAGGTGGCCAATGAATCAATGCCGCTGCGCGTCGAGCGGCGCGCTTCGGTGTCCGGCAACCCCGAGGACACGGTGGTGGCGACCCTGGGCGATGTTGCTGTGGCCGCACTTCACCGCAAGCTTTCCGCATCATCGGCCGAAGTCGACCGCGCCCTGATATCTCTGGGACGCGCTTCCCGGCGGCCTGACGCGGGCCGACCCGAACGCGCCGGTATGTGGGTGCGGGCGGAGTTGCCCACGCTCGATGTCGATCAGTGGCTCGATTTCAACCGGGCGGCCGGCGCCTCGGCCGCCTCGGCGGCCGGCACCGACGCGCTGGCGTTGATGGGCATCGATCTCGACGTCCAGGATTTGGCGGCATTCGGACGCCGTTTCACGCAAATGAAAGTTGCCGGCCAGCATTCACGCAATGAATGGAAGCTCGATTTGAAGGGCACAGAAGTCATCGGCAATGCGACGTGGTCGGCCCCGAGTGCGGACGCTCCCAACGGCCGC
>JANXZT010000474.1 GCA_025355395.1 Betaproteobacteria bacterium | reverse complement strand
GTGCTTCGCGAGCCGCATTATGAGACCCTGCCGCGCGTTCTCCCGTTGGCGCGCGATGTCCGGCCCGTGGGCGCTGCTGCGGGGCTTCGTCGCCTTCGTCTACGTGTTCTCGCTGGCGCCGATCCTCATCACCGCGGCGGTTTCGTTTAACGCAACGAATCGTTCGTTCTTCCCGCCGCGCGGCTTCTCCCTCCGCTGGTGGGAGCGCGCATTGGTGCCCGAGTGGATCGATCCGTTGCTCTTCAGCCTGAAGCTCGGCGCGCTCACGGCGATCTTGAGCACGCTGCTCGCGCTGCCGCTGGCCTTTGCCTTGTACCGGTACCGGTTTCGGTGTCGGGAGGCGCTCATCGCGCTCACGCTCGGACCGCTGATGCTGCCCACGCTGGTCACCGGCGTCGGACTGCTGCAGCTTTTCCAGTATTTGGGCTGGCGCGAATACATCGGCTTCACCGCGTTGCTCGTCGGGCACATCGTGATCTGCATGCCGTTCGCGGTGCGCACGGTCTCCATCAGCCTGCAGACGCTGCCCCCCAACGTCGAGTTGGCGGCGGCGAGCCTGGGGGCAACGCGCTGGGCCACACTGCAGCACGTAATCTTCCCGCTCATCAAGACCGGCCTCGTCGCCGGCGCGGTGTTCGCCTTCATCCATTCGTTCACCGACATCAACCTGTCGATCTTTCTGGCCCGTCCGGGCGAGACCCCGATCACGGTCAAGATCCTGGGCTTCCTGGAGTTTGGCTTCGCGCCCACGCTGGCCGCCGTGTCGGTGGTCACGCTGCTGCTGCCTCTGATTCTGGTCGCCATCGTCGAGCGGGTGAGCGGCCTGGGCGATTTCATTTACGGAGAGCGCAATCGTGCCTGAACCGGCGTTGCGTCTCGTGGGCATCGAAAAGCACTACACGACGGCGGTGGCTGTGGCCGGGATCGACCTCGCGGTAACCGAGGGCGAGTTCGTGACGCTGCTCGGCCCCTCGGGCTGCGGCAAGACCACCACGCTCGCACTCATCGCCGGTTTCTTTCCGCCAACCTCGGGTGAGATCTATCTGAAGGGCAAGCCGGTCGCCGACCTGCCGTCGTTCCGGCGCGATATCGGTGTGGTCTTCCAGGACTACGCGCTGTTTCCGCACCTGAGCGCGGCCGACAACGTTGCCTTCGGCCTCAAGATGCGCAAGGTGGCGCCGGCAGACATCGGCAGGCGGGTCGCGGACGCGCTCGACCTCGTCAAGCTCAACGGCTTGGGCGAGCGCCGGCCGCTGCAGATGTCGGGCGGACAGCGGCAGCGCGTCGCACTCGCGCGCGCGCTCGTCATCAACCCCACCGTGCTGCTGCTGGACGAGCCATTGTCGAACCTCGATCTCAAGCTGCGCGAGGAAATGCGCGTCGAGATCGTCGCCATCCAACGCCGGCTAGGCATCACCACCGTGTTCGTGACGCACGACCAGAGCGAGGCGCTCGTCATGTCCGACCGAATTGCGGTGATGAACGCGGGGCGCATCGAGCAGATCGGCGATCCGGCCGACATCTATGAGCGTCCCGCGACCCGTTTCGTCGCCGAGTTCATCGGCCGCATGAACCTGTTCGCGGGCGTGGTCACCTCCGACCGCAGGGTCCGCACTGCGGTCGGCCTCGAGCTCGCGGGGCCGGTCCCGGCGGAAATCGCGACAGGCGCGGCGGTCCATGTGGCGGTGCGGCCGGAGCGTGCGCGCATCTCCCGCGACAAACCGGCGGAGGGGTTGGCGTGGACGGGCACCGTCCGGCAGGTGCTCTATCTCGGCGCCACGCGCGAGTTCCATTTGGAGCTCGCCGGTGGTGAACGCGGTCTGGTCGAGACACCCAACGACGGCGCTGCAGCGCGCTTCGAGCCCGGCGACGCCGTGTGGCTCGCGGCGTCGTTCGACAATTGCCGGGTGCTGCCATAGCTGTGAAGCGTCAACACGTTATTTATCGAACTGGGCAACTCCCTCTCACATGTCATTCCCGCGTTCGCGGGAATCCATTTTTTTAGCTTCAAAATGGGCTTGCTTCCAAGGTCAAAATGGATCCCCGCGTTCGCGGGGATGACCGTTAGTTAGTGACGTATCGAACTGGGCAACTCCCTGTCACATGTCATTCCCGCGTTCGCGGGAATCCATTTTTTTCAGCTTCAAAATGGGCTTGCTTCCAAG
>JANXZT010000352.1 GCA_025355395.1 Betaproteobacteria bacterium | reverse complement strand
CCGAATTCTCCCGACGAGAATTTCTCGCAAAAGGTGAATCGCAAGATGTACCGCGCGGGGATCGCGTCGATCCTGTCGCAACTCGTGCGCGAGGACCGGCTCTCTGTCATCAGCGAGCTGGCAGTCGATTCGCCCAAGACCCGGCTCTTCGCCCAGAAAATCAAGTCTTTCGGCCTCGATGGCACGGTGCTGGTTGTGACCGACAAGCTCGACGACAACGTGTTCCTTTCGTCGCGTAATCTCCACAACGTGCTTGTGCTCGAGACGCGTGAAGTCGACCCGGTCAGCCTGGTGCGCTTCAACCACGTCGTCCTCACCAAGGCCGCCGTGACTCAATTCGAGGAGCTGCTGGGATGACCTCCGTCGCCAGGCAATTCAATCCCGAGCGGCTTGCCACGGTGCTGCTGGCTCCGGTCGTGTCCGAGAAGGGAACGTTCATTGCCGAAAAGCATGAGCAGGTGATCTTTCGCGTGATGCCCGACGCCACCAAGCCCGAAGTCAAGGCCGCGGTGGAAGCCATGTTCAAGGTCGAAGTCGAGAGCGTCCAGATGCTGAACGTCGGCGGCAAGCAGAAGCGCTTCGGGCGGTTCACTGGCCGCCGGCGCAACTGGAAGAAGGCCTATGTGTGCCTGAAACCGGGCCAGGAAATCAACTTCGCGGCGGAGGGTTAAGTGCCCCCACGCTCATTTCGTTCGCTGCCCCCCGAGGGGGCGCGGGTCTCCCTCGGGGCGGCCCATCGGGAGACCTGACATGCCACTGCAAAAAGTCAAACCGACATCGGCGGGCCGCCGCGCACTGGTCAAGGTCGTCAACCCGCATCTTCACAAGGGCCGGCCGGTCGACGCGCTGACCACAAGCCAGAAGCGCGGCTCGGGCCGCAATAATAACGGCCACATCACCATCCGGCACAAGGGCGGCGGCCACAAGCAGCAATACCGGATTGTTGATTTTCGTCGCAACAAGGACGGCGTCAACGCCAAGGTCGAGCGGCTCGAGTACGACCCCAACCGCAGCGCACATCTGGCGCTGCTGCTCTACGTCGACGGCGAGCGCCGTTACATCATTGCACCCCGCGGCGTAACAGTGGGCACGCAGCTCACGTCCGGCGCCGAAGCGCCGATTCGGCCGGGCAATTGCCTGCCGCTGCGCAACGTGCCGGTGGGCACGACGGTGCATTGCATCGAGATGCAGCCGGGCAAGGGTGCACAGATGGCGCGTTCGGCCGGTGCGGCGGCGCAGTTGCTCGCCCGCGAGGGCACGTACGCGCAACTGCGCCTGCGTTCCGGCGAAATTCGCCGGGTGCACATCGATTGCCGTGCCGTGATCGGCGAGGTGGGCAATGAAGAGCACAACCTGCGTTCCATCGGCAAGGCCGGCGCCAACCGTTGGCGCGGCATTCGGCCAACCGTCCGTGGCATCTGCATGAATCCGGTGGACCATCCGCATGGCGGGCGCTCCAACGGCGGTGGCCACCCGGTGTCGCCGTGGGGCACCCCCACGAAGGGCTACAAGACGCGCCGCAACAAGCGCACCGATTCGATGATCGTGCGCCGTCGTCACGCGCAAAAAGGCTAGGGGTAACGAAAGATGTCACGTTCGATCAAGAAGGGCCCGTTCGTCGACGACCATCTGCAGAAGAAGGTCGAGGCCGCGCGCGCCACCAACGACAAGCGGCCGATCAAGACCTGGTCGCGCCGCTCAACCGTCACACCCGATTTCATCGGCCTGACGATCGCCGTGCACAATGGCAAGCAGCACATTCCTGTTTATGTGTCCGAGAACATGGTCGGCCACAAGCTCGGCGAGTTCGCGCTGACCCGCACCTTCAAGGGCCATTCGGCCGACAAGAAGGTCGCGGCGCCGGTGGTGAGAAAGAAGTGATGGGAGCTCCGATGGAAACCAAAGCTATCCTGCGCGGTGTTCGCCTCTCGGCCCAGAAAGGCCGCCTGGTGGCAGACCAGATTCGCGGCCTCAAGGTCGACCAGGCGTTGAACGTGCTCGCATTCAGCCCGAAGAAGGGTGCCAAGATCATCAAGAAGGTGCTGGAGTCGGCGATCGCCAACGCCGAGCACAATGATGGCGCCGACGTCGACGAGCTCAAGGTCAAGACAATCTATGTCGACAAGGCGGAGAGCCTGCGCCGGTTCACCGCGCGCGCCAAGGGTCGTGGCAATGTCATCCTGAAGCAGACATGCCACATTCACGTCACCGTCGGTGACGGCAAATAAGGAAAGTCCATGGGACAGAAAATTCATCCGACCGGCTTTCGCCTTGCCGTCAATCGCAACTGGGCGTCGAAGTGGTTCGCCAACAGCAAGAATTTCGCGCCGACGCTCAAGGAAGACATCAAGGTCCGCGAATACCTGAAGAAGAAGCTTGCGCACGCCTCGGTGGGCCGGGTCACGATCGAGCGGCCGGCCAAGAATGCGCGCATCACCATTCACAGCGCGCGTCCGGGCGTTGTCATCGGCAAGAAGGGCGAGGATATCGAAACGCTTCGCTCCGACCTGCGCCGGATGATGGGCGGCGACGTTGGCTTGAACATCGAGGAAATCCGCAAGCCTGAAATCGACGCGCAGCTCATCGCCGATTCGATCGCCCAGCAGCTGCAAAAGCGGATCATGTTCCGCCGGGCCATGAAACGCGCGATGCAAAACGCGATGCGCCTCGGCGCCCAAGGCATCAAGATCATGTGCTCGGGACGCTTGAACGGTATCGAAATCGCACGGCGGGAGTGGTATCGCGAAGGCCGGGTGCCGCTGCACACGCTGCGCGCGGACATCGATTACGGGTTCGCGGAGGCGCGTACGACCTATGGACTCATCGGGATCAAGGTCTGGGTATTCAGGGGCGAAGTCATGGCGCGCAACGCCGAGCCGTCGGCGGTTCCCGCCGCCGCGCCCGAAGCGCCCAAGCGTCCGCGTCGGTCAGGAGTGAAGAATGTTGCAGCCAGCTAGAAGGAAGTACCGCAAGGAGCAGAAAGGCCGCAACAAGGGCGTGGCGACGGTCGGCAACAAGGTTAGCTTCGGCGAGTATGGGCTCAAGGCCATTGGCCGCGGCCGCCTGACGGCACGCCAGATCGAAGCCGCACGGCGCGCCATGACCCGCCACATCAAGCGTGGCGGGCGGGTATGGATTCGCATCTTCCCGGACAAGCCGGTCTCGCAAAAGCCCGCTGAAGTGCGGATGGGCAATGGCAAGGGCAACCCGGAGTACTACGTAGCCGAGATTCAGCCCGGCAAGGTGCTCTACGAAATGGACGGCGTCGACGAGATAATCGCGCGCGAGGCGTTCGCGCTCGCCGCCGCCAAGCTGCCGATCCGCACCACATTTGTCCACCGGCTGGTGGGGGGCTGACGATCATGAAGAGTTCTGAGTCGAAAAAGGCGCTGGTCGCCAAGTCGCCGGCCGAGTTGAAGGATGAGCTCAACGCGCTACTCAAGGAGCAGTTCGGCCTGCGCATGCAAAAGGCGACGCAGCAGCTTGGCGATACATCGAAGCTTTCGCGCGTGCGGCGCAACATCGCCCGGGCGCGGACGCTCATTCATCAAAAGGCGGGACAGGCATGAGCGAGCAAACGCAGACGGCGGCGGATGACCAGGATCAGGGCAAGGGATCGGGCGGGGCGCCGGCACGCAAGACGATCATCCAGACCGAGATGGGCCGGGTGGTCAGCGACAAGATGAACAAGACTGTCACGGTGCTCGTGGAGCGGCGGGTAAAGCACCCGCTCTACGGCAAGGTGGTGACCAAGTCGAACAAATATCACGCCCATGACGAGAACGGCGAATACAAGGTCGGCGACTTGGTCGAGATCAAGGCGTGCCGCAAGCTGTCGAAGACCAAGGCGTGGCGCGTGACGAGGGTGCTGGAAAAGGCTCGCCTGGTCTGACCGGCAGCGATGCGGGGGTTGCGTAAGCCAGGGATTCCTGCCATAATTTTCGTTTCGCCTGCCGCGGAATAATGGTAGCAGCCTGACGTACGACAACGCGTCGGATGACACCTCGAGTTGCCCTTCGGTGCAGTTACCGGCGGCAACCCACAGGACCGCGGTCTTCCCCCGGGCGTTTTGCCGATTGCAAGAGCGGCGAGCGTCCCTTCAGTGTGGGGTCCAAAACTGGCCGCGGTTTCTTGAAGCCGTGTCCGCAGCGTCGCAAGCAATGCGCTGTGGGCGCGAGCAACGCGGGTCAAGTTGGAGATGCAGCAATGATCCAGATGCAATCCGTGCTGGAGGTCGCCGATAACACCGGCGCCCGGCGAGTCATGTGCATAAAGGTGCTTGGCGGCTCCAAGCGCCGGTACGCCCACATCGGTGACGTGATCAAGGTCACCGTCAAGGACGCAGCGCCTCGCGGTCGCGTGAAGAAGGGCGAAATCTACAACGCCGTCGTGGTGCGCACGCGCCACGGCGTGCGCCGGAACGACGGCGCCAAGGTGTGCTTCGACACCAATGCCGCCGTGCTTCTCAACGCCAAGCTCGAGCCGATCGGCACCTTGATGCACATCACTCGCCGTGCGCCGGTGTTATCGGCGACGTCCAGCACCGATTGCA
>JANXZT010000459.1 GCA_025355395.1 Betaproteobacteria bacterium | reverse complement strand
CGAGCGCTTGAACAATTCGAGCGATATCGTTTGCTTGGTGAGTCATCGCTCCGGACAGCCGTCAACGGCAATGACCCAGGCGCGCCTATTCGAGGCGCTTCTGCAACGGTTTCCGGGACGCGCGAAGGCTTATCGCTTTGGTACCGGGCTGACCAACAAGCGCGCAGTATCCGAAACGCAACGGACTCGGACGTTTCTATATGGGTCTATCGCATTCGCCCTTGCGACGGCACTCGGTCAGAAGGAAGTGACGTTTTACGAAAATGGGATAACCAGTCTCAACTTTCCACGTCGCCAAGACCTTCTAAATGCCCGAGCCAGCCGGACGACACATCCGAGAACGATGTTCCTACTGTCAGAATTTCTTTCCCACGTTGCTGGTAACCCGATTGGCTTGACCAATGCGTACCGCTGGAAAACCAAGGCAGACGTGTTAGAGGTGTTGAAGACGCATCACGCCTCAGATCTTATTCCGAGCGCGGTGACGTGCAGTCGCACGACGATGACCAGAGGCGATCATACGCACTGTGGCGGGTGCTTTCAGTGCGTTGACAGAAGGTTCTCGGTGGCCGCGGTAGGACTCAGCGATGTTGACCATTCTGGCCTATACACCCTAGATATGCTCGCGCAAAACATCCCCGCCGACCAAGTTAAGACAGTCATTCTCGACTACATCCGGCTTGGACTTGGGTTCGAAGCTGACACCCTGGACAGCTTTAGCGACCGATGGCTGATAGAGATAGCAGACGCCATGCTTCCTGGAGACAAGGAAGAACCCTTTGTCCAAGAAATGTTTAGACTAGTGAAACGATTCGGCGAGCAGACGATTGCGGCCCTGCAAGCATTCGCTAGGGGCGCGGACATTAAGAAAAAGCCCGTCGTTGGTTCTCTGCTGCACATTATTCAGCAACAGGAGTACCTGAAGACCGAGCCAGAAAGGTTTGCCGAGAAAGTGGCTGCGAAGCTTCAGCGGGCAGTTCCAGCGATGTTCGCAAACAATCGACCCATCAACGAGAACGACTTCAACGACAAGATTCAAGGTCTTCTGCAAGGCGACGCGGAGGAGTACAGGCGAGAGTATCCTGCCACGCAATTCGCGCTGGCGAGAGTTGTTCCCGATCATGAGTTTCAGAATTACCAGGTATTGATCGAGGCCAAATACATCCGTAAAGGCACGGCGCTGAGCAAAGTGACTGATCAGATTGCGGCCGATATTGTTAAGTATCCAGTTGCTGCATACATCGTTTTTGCCATCTACGATCCAGATCGGACTATTCGGGACGATGTCCGCTTTGCTGGTGACATCGAATCACGTCGGAAATGTAGGGTTCTTGCGCTCCGGTGATCATGGTGACTTGCGGTCGAGCGCCTGCAATGTTGATTTGAGAGCGTTCACTCACGCCAAAGAAGGGTTCAACGCGCGCGAAAACGCCGATAAAACAATGCCTTGACGAATTGTCCTTCGCATTGAGTAAAAATACTCAAGGCATTGAGTAAAATGCGCAGATGACGGATTTCGTGCGCGCGCAGGCCGGGGTGCTGAAGCGACGGCTCACCGAGTCGCGCCGCTTCATCCAGGTCGTCGCGGGTCCGCGCCAGACGGGGAAGACGACGCTTGTGCGCACGGTCGCGGCATCGTTCGGCGCTCCGTTTCACTATGCCAGCGCGGATGAGCCGACGCTGCGCGAGCGCGCGTGGATTGCCGAGCAGTGGGAGACGGCGCGCGCAATGGCGCGCGAAGGCGGCCGGCGCGGCGCGGTGCTGGTGCTGGACGAGGTGCAGAAGGTCACCGGCTGGTCGGAGACGGTGAAGCGCCTGTGGGACGAGGACACGCGCGCGAAGCGGCCGCTGAAGGTGGTAGTGCTCGGCTCCGCGCCGCTCCTGATCCAGCGCGGCCTGACCGAGAGCCTGGCGGGTCGCTTCGAGGTGCTGCGCCTGACGCACTGGTTGTACGCCGAGATGCGCGACGCCTTCGGCTTCTCGCTCGAGCAGTATCTGTATTACGGCGGCTACCCCGGCGCAGCACCCCTCATCAAGGAACCCGCGCGCTGGGTGCGGTACGTCGTGGACTCGCTGATCGAGACCACGATCTCGCGCGACGTGCTGCTGCTCACACGCGTGGACAAGCCGGCGCTCCTGCGGCGGCTGTTCGAGGTCGGCTGCCACTACTCGGGGCAGATTCTTTCCTACACGAAAATGCTCGGCCAGCTGCAGGATGCGGGCAACGCGACGACGCTCGCGCACTATCTGGATCTGCTCGCCGGCGCGGGCATGCTCGCGGGCCTGCAGAAGTTCGCCGGCCGCGTCGTGCGGAGCCGCGGTTCGATCCCGAAGCTCCAGGTGCTCAACACCGCGCTCATGACCTCGCAGTCGGGCATGAGCTTCGAGGAGGCGCGCGCCAATCGCGAGTTCTGGGGACGTCTCGCCGAATCGGCGGTCGGCGCGCACCTGGCGAACGCCGCGGCCTCGGGCACTTGCGAAGTCTTCTACTGGCGCGAGCGCAACCGCGAGGTGGACTTCGTGGTGCGGGCGGGGCGCACAGTGACCGCCATCGAGGTGAAAAGCGGCCGCGCGCGCGAGGCGCAGCCAGGAATGGACGCGTTCGCTGCCGCGTTCAAGCCCGCGCGGATGCTCCTCGTCGGCGGCGGCGGCATCGCGATCGAGGAGTTCCTCGCGAAGCCGGTCGAGCACTGGGTGAAGGGGACATGAGCCCCGCGGCCTACAGCGAGGACCGGCTCGTCGAGCAACCGGCGATCGCGCTCTTCGGCGAGCTCGGCTGGGAAACCGTGTCCGCACAGGAGGAGCGCTTCGGCCCGGATGGCACCCTCGGACGTGAGACATCAGGCGATGTGGTCTTGGTCCCGCAGTTGCGCGCGGCGCTGGAGCGGTTAAATCCGCAGTTGCCGGCAGATGCGATAGCGAGCGCGCTGGATGAGTTGACGCGCGACCGGTCGGCGATGAGTCTTGCGGGGGCGAACCGGGAGCTGTTCTGGCTGCTGAAGGGTGGCGTGAAGGTGACGGTCCCCGATCGCGAGCGGGGCGGCCTCAAGGACGAGCGCGTGCGGGTGGTGGATTGGGACAATCCCGCCGCGAACGATTTCCTGCTGGTCTCGCAGTTTACGGTCACCGGGCAGCTCTATACCTGCCGGCCAGATCTGGTCGGGTTCGTGAACGGGCTGCCGTGGGTGGTGATCGAGCTGAAAAAGCCTGGCGTGGCGGCGCGGCAGGCGTTCGACGACAACCTGACGAGCTACAAGCATCCGCAGAACGGCATACCGCAACTCTTCTGGTACAGCGCGTTCCTGATCGCCTCGAACGGCACGGAGAGCCGCGTCGGGACGATCACGGCGGATTGGGAGCGGTTCTTCGAGTGGAAGCGGGTCGAGCGCGAGGACGAGCCGCGCCGGGTGTCGCTGGAGGTGATGCTGCGCGGCACTTGCGCGCCCGCGCGGTTGCTCGACATCGCCGAGAACTTCACGCTCTTTTCGGAGCATAAGAGCGGCTTGGTGAAGGCGATGGCGCAGAACCACCAGTACCTCGGGGTGAACAACGCGATTGTCGCGACGCTGGAGGCGCGCAAGGCGGGCCACGGCCGCGGCGGGGTGTTCTGGCAGACGCAGGGCAGTGGCAAGAGCTTCTCGATGGTGTTCTTCGCGCAGAAGGTCTTGCGCAAGGTCCCCGGCAACTGGACCTTCGTCGTGGTGACCGACCGCGTGGAGCTGGACGACCAGATCGCCAAGACCTTCAAGACCTGCGGCGCGGTGAGCGAGGCAGAGGGCGACGCCTGCCACGCGCAGAGCGGCGCTGCGCTGCGCACGCTCCTGGCGGAGAACCACCGCTACGTATTCACGCTGATCCACAAGTTTCAGACGCCCGAGGTGCTGTGCGACCGGCCCGACGTGATCGTGTTGACCGACGAGGCGCACCGAAGTCAGTACGACACGCTGGCGATGAACATGCGCGCAGCCCTGCCGAAGGCACTGTTCCTCGCTTTCACCGGTACGCCGCTGATCGCGGGCGAGGAAAGGACGAAGGAGGTTTTCGGCGACTACGTCTCGATTTACACATTACGACTTCCAGCAGTCGATCGAGGACGGCGCCACGGTCCCGCTGTACTACGAGAACCGCACGCCCGAGCTGCAGCTCGTCAACCCGGACCTGAACGACGAAATCTACGAACTAATCGAGAGTGCGACGCTTGACCCCGAGCAAGAG
>JANXZT010000434.1 GCA_025355395.1 Betaproteobacteria bacterium | reverse complement strand
GCCAAGCGCTACGCCGTCATCCCTGCGAAAGTGCCAAGCGCTACGCCGTCATCCCTGCGAAAGTGCCAAGCGCTACGCCGTCATCCCTGCGAAAGTGCCAAGCGCTACGCCGTCATCCCTGCGAACGCAGGGATCCATGTTGACTTCGAAGCGGGCCCATTTTAGGGCCCGGAAAAATGGATTCCCGCGTTCGCGGGAATGACGGACGTGACATTCGATCGCGTGAAGATCCCATGCGATCGGCTTCGCGGAACGACGGAACTTTGGTTGTGCATTGCGTGCGGGGAAATAACGGAGGCTTGCCATCGACCACGTATTCCTCCGCCTGCTTGACCTCGCCGGATAACGTACTACGCTACGCGACCCGTTTTGCCGCGAGCATTTGTCCGGCCAGCACTTGCGCTCGTGCGTCACGCAACGCAGTGCGCAGGCCTTCTTCGATCACCGGGTGATAGAACGGCATTTCCAAAGCTTGCGCTACCGTCATTGCACTTTGGATTGCCCATGCCACCAGGTGGGCTAGATGCTCGACATCGGGGCCGATCATTTCCGCACCCAGCAAGCGGCCCGTTATCGCGTCGGCATAGATGTGCAGCAACCCCTTGTTGCGCAGGATAATCCGGCTACGTCCCTGGTCTTCGAATGAAACCTCGCCGGTAACGAAGGTGCCGGCCGGCAAATCGACATAACGGTGGCCGATCACGGCTATCTGCGGTTCGGAAAAGACGATCGAGAGCGGCGTGCGGCGCTTCCCTTTGCGCACCTCGGGAAACCGCACGGCGTTTTCGCCGGCAATGCGCCCTTCGTCCGCGGCTTCGTGCAGCAGGGGCAGATCGTCGCTGGCGTCGCCCGCGATGAAGATCGGCGCTTTGCCGCATTGCATGGTGTGCCGGTCGAACAACGGCATGCCCCGCACATCGAGCGCGAGGGGAGTGTTCTCGAGGCCAAGGCCGCGCACGTTGGGCGTGCGGCCGGTGGCGGCAATCACATAGTCGACCGTTTCACGCCGTTCCCCGCCGTCGCGTCCGCGAAAGCGCAAGGCGACACCATTGCCTTCCGACGTGACACTCCGCACGTCCGAATCAGCATCCAGGTCCATCTCTTCGGCGAAGGTGCGCACAGCATACGCGCGAACGACCGGATCGCTGAAAGGGCCGACGTGACCCTGACGGCCGAACATCAGCACGTGCACGCCGAGTCGATGCAGCGCCTGTCCAAGCTCCAGACCGATGACACCCGGGCCGAATACCGCCACCGATTTGGGCAGGTCATTCCAGGCGAAAATGTCATCATTGACCAGCAGCCGCTCCCCGAGGCCGCGCAGGAAGGGCGGGACGAAGGGCGATGAGCCGGTGGCGATGACGGCGCGGGAAAAATGCACCCGGGTGTGGCCGCCAACGTCGAGCGTGGAATCATCGACGAAGCGCGCCATGCCGCGCACGCGGTCGGCTTCGGGCATCGCTTCCACGCCTTCTAGGACGAACCCGACAAAGCGATCGCGCTCGCGCCTGACCCGCGCCATCACCGCGCGGCCGTCCACCTTGATCGCACCCTCGAGGCGAATCCCGAATTCCGGCCACCGCGCCGGTGCGTGTGCTGCGTCGGCCGCGGCGATGAGGAGCTTGCTCGGCATGCATCCCACGCGTGCGCAGGTGGTGCCATAAGGGCCGCCTTCGATCAGCACCGTGCGCCGGCCAGCCGCAACCGCTGCGCGGTACGCTGCCAGCCCCGCAGTACCGGCGCCAATTACCGCAACGTCGACATCGATTTGTTTCATGGTGGTTTGGTCGCCCGATGGTTTGGATCATTGGCGAATTGGGACTATTACAACGCGTATCGCGTCCACCGCTCGCTCGATGGCTCGACACCCGCACAGCGCGCTGGCGCATCCTTACCTGTTCCTGCCTCGCTCGATCGTCACGCTTGGCGGCGACATTGCCGCGGTCTATTCCAGACTCCAATTGCCGCGTAATTGGGAATTCGCCACCCACAGGCGCGCTGGGCGTGGAGCAGTACCGGCCGCGGGCGACGCCGTGCTCCCGGTATAGCCGGTACATCTGCTTGCGTCCCAAGCGCCAGCCATTCGCACTTGAGCAGCACGTGGATGCGACGATAGCCATAGCGCACCCTGGTCTGCGCAATCTCTCGCATCCGGGCGCGCAAATCATGGCGTGGATTCTTGACGCTGCGGTAGTAGTGCACGCTGCGTGTTTGCTTCACCAGTCGACAGGCCCGCCGCGTGTTGAGCTCGTAGTGAGTCACGATGTACTCCACTGCGCGTCTCTTCAGTGCGGGCCGTGCCAGTTTTTTGCGGCGACGTCCTGCAGAATTGCTTTATCGAGGCTGCGCTCGGCAACCAACTTCTTCAGTCGCCCATTCTCATCCTGCAGCTGCTTCAACTCCCGCACCTGGTCCGATTGCATGCCCGCATACTGCTTCTTCCAGCGATAAAACGTCTGTTCCGAGATTCCTAAATCAGATCATCTACGGCAGGCCGGACGCTGTCCGGCCTGCAGCGAAACGCGGCAGCCCCGTCTCACGCGATGTCGAAACGGTCGAGATTCATCACCTTTGTCCACGCGGCCACGAAGTCCCCGACAAACTTCTTCTCGGCGTCGGCAGCAGCATAAACCTCGGCGATCGCGCGTAACTGCGCGTTCGAGCCGAAGATCAGGTCGACGCGCGTGGCAGTCCACTGCAGTTTACTCGTCTTACGGTCGCGCCCTTCGAACTGCTCCTTAGCGGCCGAAACAGGGTTCCACTCCGTGCGCATGTCAAGCAGGTGGACGAAAAAGTCGTTGCTCAACGTGCCCGGCTTGTTGGTGAAGACCCCGTCCTGCGTCTGACCGACATTGACACCCAGCACCCGCAGGCCACCGACGAGCACGGTCATCTCTGGGCCCGTCAACGTCAGCAGTTGCGCCCGGTCGATCAACTGTGCCTCTGCCGGTACACTGTAGCGCGTCTTCTGGTAATTCCGAAAGCCGTCTGCGATCGGCTCGAGCGGAGCGAACGAGTGCACGTCGGTCTGCTCCCGCGAGGCGTCCGTACGCCCGGAAGCGAAGGGAACATTGACCTCGTGACCGGCGTTCCTGGCTGCTTGCTCTACGCCGGCGTTACCTGCTAGCACGATCAGGTCGGCCAACGACACCTTCTTACCGTCTGACTGCGTGGAATTGAAATGTTGGCGAATGCCCTCC
>JANXZT010000417.1 GCA_025355395.1 Betaproteobacteria bacterium | reverse complement strand
TGACCGCACTCCACCGTCGTCCCTGCGAACGTGACCGCACTCCACCGTCGTCCCTGCGAACGTGACCGCACTCCACCGTCGTCCCTGCGAACGTGACCGCACTCCACCGTCATCCCTGCGAACGCAGGGACCCATTTTGACTTTGCATCGGCGAGCCCTTTTTGACGTTGATTGTGGATTCGTTTTGACATTGAACTACCCCTTCTTGACCCGCAAGAAAATGGATTCCCGCCTTCGCGGGAATGACGTAACAATTCAAGTCATCCGACGAACGCAATAGCTTATGCTGCAAGCCCACATCATTCCCCGCGTGCGCGATCTCGGCGATGGATTCAAGGTCCGCCGCGCGCTACCCGACGCAGCACGACGCAACGTCGGCCCCTTCGTCTTTTTTGATCAGATGGGCCCGGTTACGATTCCTGAGGGCGCCGGACTCGATGTCCGGTTCGCGTTCGTCTCGCCATCGCCCCGAACGTCGGCCGCGCCACCGCGCTAGACTTGCGCGGTGAGCCCCTCCGCCACCTCCCTCATTGCGAACCTGTTTCGCGCTTCGCCGCTGCGGCATGCGCGCTACCGGTTGTTCTACATGGGGTCGGTCGGCTCGGCGCTCGGCTACACGATGCAAGCCACGGTCGCAGCATGGCTGATGGCCACACTTACGCCCTCAGCGCTGATGGTGGCACTGGTCCAGACCGCGAGTACCGCGCCTTCGCTGCTGTTCGGGCTCGTCGCCGGGGCGCTCGCGGACATCGTCGACCGGCGGCGCGTGGTGCTGGTCACCCAAGTCATGTTGCTGCTCGCCACCGTATTGCTTGGCATTGCGACCCTCGCGGGCCTGATCGGTCCTCTTTCGCTCCTTGCCCTGACCTTCCTGATCGGTACGGGATTTACCTTCTACCTGCCGGCGCAGCAGGCAAGCATCAACGATCTCGTGTCGCGCGAAGAGATCCCGCGCGCCGTGGCGCTGGGCGCCGTGGCGTTCAATCTTGCGCGAGCGGTGGGCCCGGCACTGGCCGGAGCCATCGCTGCATGGATCGGCACTGGTAGCGCGCTACTGGCAAGCGCGCTTTTTTTTGTGGTGATGTTCTTCGCCGTCTCGCAGTGGAAAAGCCGCACGGCGGCGATTTCCGGGGTCCCGGAAACCGTTCTGGCAGGGGTGAGAAGCGGCGTGCGATATGCGCGCCACTCACCTCTGATGCGCGCCCTCATCATCCGCAATCTGAGCTTCAGCATCTGCGCGAGCGCGTTGTGGGCGCTCCTGCCAGTCATCGCACGCGACCAGTTGGGATTGGGTGCGGGCGGCTTCGGTTTGTTGTCGGCGGGCTTTGGCAGCGGAGCCGTCGCCGGCGCGCTCACCATTCCGCGACAGTTGCAGCGCATGTCGCTCAATTCAGTGGTGAACATCAGTGCGCTGGTGTGGGTTGCATCGACGGTATTGATTGCCTTCACCAACACGACCTTGGTGGCGCTCGTCGGCATGGTGGGTGCCGGAGCGGCGTGGGTGGGCGTGTTCGCCAGCCTTTCTGCCGGGACCCAAAGCGCGGCGCCTGCCTGGGTGCGGGCACGCGCCGTGGCCATGAACCTCGTCGCGTCGCAGGCAAGCCTTGCGGTTGGCAGCGCGCTGTGGGGCTCGCTGGCATCGTTCGCCAGTATCCGCGTGGCGCTGGCGGTATCGGCGGGTGCCATGACGTTGCTGCTGGTCCTGAACCGGCGCGTGCGCGTGCGGTTGGGCGCGGAAGCGGATGTGATGCCCGGTGTGCAACTGCCTGACCTTGGGCTCACGGTGCTGCCCCATCCCGGCGATGGTCCGGTCCTGATCCAGATCGAATACCGGATCGCGCCGGAGCATCGCGACGCTTTCCGGCGCGCCATCCATGCCATCGAACCCACCCGCCGCCGCAACGGCGCCTACGATTGGCGGGTATTCCGCGACTTGAGCGAGGACGATCGCTTTGTCGAGCGCTACATCATCGCGTCCTGGGCCGAATACGTGCGGTTGCGCAGCCGCATGACCATTGCCGACCGCGAGTTGCAGGAACGCGTTGCCGAATTGCAGCAGCCTGAAGTGCCGACCCGGGTGTCGCGCTTGATCGGCATCGACGTGCACGATGCGGCGGGGGACAGCACACGCGATGAGGTGCTAATCCGGCCTTGAACGACGACGCGGTCATCGCCCGAAGTAGCGTTCGTGCATCCGCTCCAGATTGACTTCCTTCGCCGGCTGCGACAGCACCACCTTGCCACCCTGCATGAGGTAGACCTGGTCGGCGATTTCCACCGCCCGCCGGGTGTTCTGCTCGACCAGGACAATGGTTCGGCCTTCCGTCTTGAGCTTGCCGAGCAAGCCAAAAATTTCCTGCACGATGACCGGCGCCAAACCAAGCGAGGGCTCATCGATCAGCAGGATCCGGGGATCGGCCATCAGTCCCCGTGCCATGGCCAGCATCTGCGCCTCACCACCGGAAAGTGAGCCGGCGAGTTGCGCGCGGCGCTCGAAAAGGCGAGGAAATCGCGCATACGCCAACGCCAGCTTCTGGTCCAATCCTGCGTGCTTGCGCACTGGATAAGCGCCGAGCAGCAGGTTTTCCTGCACGCTCATGTCGCGAAAGACCATGCGTCCCTCGGGAATCATCGCCACCCCCAGCTCCGGCATGCGCCACGTATCGGTGCCGTCGCGGCGCACCCCGTCAATAGTGATCTCGCCCCTGGTGCACGCGACCTGGCCCATGATCGCGCGTAGCAAGGTCGTCTTGCCCGCGCCGTTGGGGCCGATGATGGTGGTGAGGCGGCCGCCTTCGAAATGAAGATCGACATCCCACAAGACGTTGATCGACCCGTATCCGGCCCGCAGTCCACGCACGTCAAGCATCGGCCGGCACTCCGGTGTAGCTCGCCACAACGGCGGGGTCGCGAAACACCGCAGCAGGCGCGCCGTCGGCGATGAGCTTGCCGAAGTTCAGCACCGCCACGCGCGGGCACAGCGCACTGATCGTTTCGATATCGTGCTCGATGATCAGGATCGCGATTCTGTAGCGCGCGTGCACTTCGGCCAATAGCTGCGTAAACATCCGCTTGCCGTGTGCTTCGAGGCCAGCCAGCACTTCGTCGAGCAACAGGATGCGCGGTGAAATGGCCAGGGCCTTGGCCACTTCCAGGGCCTTGAGCTCGGTTAGCGACAGCGCCGTCGCGGCATCGCGCTGCGCCTTGTCCGTCAGCCCCACGAGGTCCAGGATTTCAGCCTGCGCACGCCGGTCGACGCGCCCTGCGCCGAACCGTTGCGCCACATGGACGTTTTCTGCCACGGTAAGCGCGTGCATCGGTTGCGGAATCTGAAAGGCGCGCCCGATGCCGCAGCGCGCGCGTCCGTACGCGGGCATTGCATCGAGCCTCGACCCGCCGAAATTGAGCGTGCCGGCCTGATGCGGCACCGTCCCCGAGATGACATTGAATAGCGTCGTCTTGCCCGCGCCGTTGGGGCCGACCAGCCCTACGATCTCACCCTCGCCCACTTGTAGCGACACATCATCGAGGACGCGCAAGCCGCCGAACCGGACGCCGATATTCGCGATCTCAAGCATGAGGCGCAAGCGGACCACGGTGCCGGCGCCACCACCCCGCAATCGCGGGCAGAAGTCCTCCGGCGTTCCACAAGATCATCGCACCCAGCATGGCCCCGAGCATGATCTGGTGACCGATCGGCATGACAGCCTTGAACACCAATTGATCGAGGAGATAGACCACGACCGCGCCCACGAGCGGGCCGGTGATGGTCCGATAGCCACCGAAGATGGCAGCCACGATCGGCAACATCGTCCACAGGCCGCTGAACGCGTAATCGGGTTCAAGGAAATTGATGTAGTGGGCATTGAACGCGCCCACCATTCCGGTCATGAATGCCGAAAGAAACAACATCATCGCCTTGAGCAGCAGGCTGTTGACGCCCACCGCGCGCGTGGCTTCTTCACTGTCGTGCATGGCGCGCAGGGCCAAGCCGTAGTCGCTGTTGCGCACGTAGAAATGGATGAGCGCGAACGCGAGCACGAGTGAAAGAATGATCCAGTAGGCGCCGGTCTTGCTCGCAAAATCGAACCCCAGCAGCACCGGAAACCGGGGGATGCTGCCGATGCCGCCGGCGCCGCCCGTCAGTGCTTTCCACTCCGTCGCCACGATGCGAAAAATGTGGGCGTAGGCGAGGACGGCAAGGGCGAAGTACGGGCCCTTCAGGCGCAGTGCCGGGAGTACCAGGACGGCCGCGAGACTGGCGCAAATTCCGCCCGCAAGCATCGCCGGAAAGATGGGCCAGCCGGATTTCATCACCAGGATCGCCGAGGCGTAGGATCCGATGCCGAAAAACGCGGCGTGGCCAAAACTGATGAGCCCGCCGAGATTGCCCAGGAGCGCCCAGGCAACGGCGATGCCGCCGATGGTCAACGAGGCGACCACGAGGCTCATCAGATAGAGGTTGCCTCGCAATGCGAACGGCACGAGCACGTACAGCGCGGCCGCGATAACAACTGCCAAGGCCACGCTTCGATGCCGTGATGCCCGCCGCATGACCTCCTGCATCAAGCGGACCGCCGCCAGCGCGTGCCGAAAAGCCCGTTGGGTAACGCAAACAGGGTCAGCAGAAAGAGCAGCATGCCGGCAAGCTCCTGCAACGCCGAGCTGGCGAACGTTGTCGTCAGCGATTCAGTGAGGCCGAGCAAGAGCGAACCCACCAGCACGCCGGGAACCGAACCCATCCCCGCCAAGACGGTGATGATGAATGCCTTGATGGTGAGGCTGGTGCCGAGCGCCGGCTGAATGACCCCGAAACTGAAAATGGCCGCCCCAGCGAAGGACGCGAGCAGCCCCGCGACCAGAAACGAGACGAGCTCGACACGATGCGGATCGATGCCCATCAGCTTGGCGGTCTGGCGATCGGAGGCCACCGCCCGCACCGCCCTGCCCGCCCAGGTCCGCG
>JANXZT010000334.1 GCA_025355395.1 Betaproteobacteria bacterium | reverse complement strand
CGCCCTCATCCTGCTGCGGCCGCGCGCCGCCATCGCGCGCACCCAAGCCCGGTGCAAAACAGCGCCAGTCCAACTGCAACAGGCAGCGCATCGCCCCATCGCACATAAGGCGTGATGCCCTGCCGCCCGGTCACCGTGACTTCGAGCGTGTCACGGGTAAACCAGGGCAGGCGGGCCATTTCGCGTCCATCGTGATCGATCGCCGAAGTGATGCCGGTGTTGGTGGCGCGCAGCAATGGCCGCCCCGTTTCCAGCGCCCGCATCGCGGCGATCTGATTGTGCTGCTCGGCGGCAAGCGAGTGCGCGTACCACGCGTCGTTGGTGACGTTCACCAGGAGAGTCGCCTCCGTGGCCTGCGATCGGATGTCGGGGCCGAACACGTCTTCATAACAAATGTTGACCGCCACTTTCTGGCCGACAAGCGCGAACGCCGGCTGACGGTCGTCGCCCGCGCTTTGATTGGCGAGCGGGATCGCCAGCACCGAACGCATGAACCAGCCGACAATGGGCTCGAGCGGAATGGTCTCCCCGAACGGCACCAGGTGACGCTTCCGGTAGCGTTGCGGCTCGCCCGCATCGAGGCTCACCACGCTGTTGTAGTAGCGCGGGCTCGGCGCGCCCGCAAGCGGCGGCTCGGTCGTGAAAACCCCGGTCAGCACGGCGCCATTGCGCGCATTGGCAACCTGCCGGAGCTCCCGGAACACCGCATCGGGTACTTCATCGGCGAACGCCGGCAGTGCGCTCTCGGGCAAGACCACGAGGCGCCCTCGACTGGCGCGCGCCATCGTAATGTAGCGACGAAAGGTATCGTCGCGAAAGCTGGCGTCGAATTTGAGATCCTGCGTGACGTTGCCCTGCACTAATGAAACGGTGAGCGGGGCGCCCGAAGGCGCAGTCCACGCGATTCCCTGCAACGCGGCACCGCCGCCTGCCACCAGCAACGCAATCGCGGCGGCGATGACGATGGGCCGCCGCGATTGCGAAGCGGGCGTCGCGGGCGTCGCGGGCGTCGCGGGCGTCGCGGCGAGGGCATGAGCGGCGTACGCCAGCACCGCTGCCATGATTGAAACGGCAAGGCTTACCAACCACACGCCCCCGACCGGTGCATAACCGGCAAGCACGCCCGGGCCCGTGCGCGGCAACTGGGCATACCCCACGCCGAGCCAGGGGAACCCGCTGAAGAGAAAGCTGCGCGCCCATTCGGTGAGTGGCCAGGCGGCAGCGGCGGTGAGCATGCGCGGCCAGCCGCCTGGGGCGGTCCATCGTGTCGCGGCCCAGCCCGCAGCCGCGGGAAACAAGGCGAGATACGCGCAAAAGCCTGCCGTGCCAATCGCGGCGAGTAGTGCCGGCATGCCGCCGAAGGTGTTGAGCGCGACATACACCCACGACACGCCGGCACCGAAAAGTCCGGCGCCGAACGCAAACCCGGTGCACGCGGCGGCAGCAGGGGACGCGGAGTGCCATAGAAAAAACAGCGCGCCCAGTGTCAGCACCGGGAGAAAGGAGAACGCGAAAGGCGCAAATGCGAACACGGTTCCCGCGCCCGCGAAGAGTGCCAGCAGGATCGAAATTCGTTCGTGTTGCGGCAGCCTCATCCTAGGGTTCCCTGCTCACGCGCGCGATGGGCGCGGGCAATGGAGGAGAACGAGGTGCGTCACCGCGGTGCGGGATGCGCGGCGCTGGCGTTCCCGTCGGTGGGCGGGGGTGGAGCAAGAGGCTCCAGCTGCAGCGTGTACAACCGGCGGCTGTCCGCGCGAATCACCCGGAAGCGGAAGTCGCCGATCGTGGTGGTCTCGCCCCGTTTGGGAAGCCGTCCGAACGCCTGCAGCACGAGGCCTCCGACGGTGTCGAACTCGTCATCGGAGAAACCGGATCCGAAATGGCTGTTGAAATCGGCGATCTCGGTCTGCGCCTTCACCCGGTAACGCCCGTTCGCCTCGGGGATGATGTTGTCCTCACTCTCGTCAAAGTCGTACTCGTCCTCGATGTCGCCGACGATCTGCTCCAGCACGTCCTCGATCGTCACCAGACCCGAAACGCCCCCGTATTCATCCACGACGATCGCGATGTGATTGCGGTTGGCGCGAAAGTCGCGCAGCAGCACATTGAGTCGCTTCGATTCCGGTACGAACACGGCCGGCCGCAACGTATCGCGCACGTTGAACCCATCCGGGTTGGCGTAGTAGTTGAGGAGCTCCTTGGCGAGCAGGATGCCAACGATGTCGTCCTTGTTCTCGCCGATCACCGGAAAGCGGGAGTGGCGGGTCTCGAGCACGAGGGGGATGAATTCGTGCGGATCGTCATCGAGCGAGACCACATCCATCTGCCCGCGCGGAATCATGATGTCGCGCACTGTCATCTCGGAGACCGACATCACGCCTTCGATCATCGAGAGCGCATCGGCATCGAGAAGCTTGCGCTCGAAGGCGCCATGGAGAAGCTCGAGCAGCTCTTCGCGGTCCTCCGGCTCGCGGGTCAGGAAGGCCGAAAGCCGCTCGAGCAGCGTGGGCCGCGTGTCGGGCTTGTCGTCGTCAATGGACATGGAAGCGGTCGCAACGCATCAAGCGCGGCGCCGTGCGGTGGATGACCGTCCCGGGTAGGGGTCGGCGTAGGGGTCGGGTACGCGCAGCATCGCGAGCAGTGCCGTCTCGAGCGCTTCCATCCGGCGAGCGGCGCGATCGGTGTCGTGAACGTAGCCTTGCAGATGCAGCATGCCGTGGACGACGAGGTGGGCGCAGTGGTCGGCTACCGTTTTACCTTGCGCCAAGGCCTCGCGCCGAATAACCGGCACGCAGAGCACCACGTCGCCCGAGAGCGGAACCGTATCATCGTACACGAAGGTCAGCACGTTGGTCGCAGCGGGCCCGGCGCGGTACGCCGCGTTCAGGCGGGCTCCTTCGGCAGCGCCCACCAGCCGGAGGGTGACGGCCACGTCGCGGGTGAGGGCGCTCCTTGCCCACCGGGTAAGCGACCGCGGCGATGGCAATCCCGCCGCCGCGACCGCGTATTGGACGGTAAGCGTGGACCGCGGTTCGCTCTTCACGGTCGCGGCCGGCGCGTGGACGCACATTTCGTCAGCGGTCGCTGCCGCCGGCGCTCTTGTGGGCTTCGATGTCGCGCTCGTAGGCGTTGATGATCTTCTGGACCAGGGGATGGCGCACCACATCGGCGCTGGTGAAGCGGGTGAATGCGATGCCGCGCACGCCGGTCAGGATCCGGTCGGCCTCGATGAGCCCGCTTTTCTGGCCCCGCGCGAGATCGATCTGGGTCACGTCGCCGGTGATGACCGCCTTGGTGCCGAACCCGATGCGGGTGAGGAACATCTTCATCTGCTCGGGCGTCGTGTTCTGCGCCTCGTCGAGAATGATGAACGAATGATTGAGCGTGCGCCCGCGCATGAAAGCGAGCGGCGCGATTTCGATGGTGCCGCGCTCGAACAGCTTGCCGGTCTTGTCGAAGCCCATGAGGTCGTAGAGCGCGTCATACAGCGGGCGCAGGTAAGGATCCACCTTTTGGGCGAGGTCGCCCGGCAGGAAACCCAGGCGCTCACCCGCTTCGACCGCCGGGCGCACCAACACCAGGCGCTTGACCGTATCGCGTTCCAGCGCGTCCACCGCGCACGCGACCGCCAGGTAAGTCTTGCCGGTGCCCGCGGGCCCGATGCCGAATGTAATGTCGTGCTCCCTGATGTGCTTCAGGTACACGATCTGGTTCGGGGTGCGGCCGTGCAGATCGGCGCGGCGGGTGCGCAGGACCGGGACGGCGTCGTTCTCATCCTGGGATCCTGCCACGGGTGCATCCGCAGATTCCGGAAGGCGCGTGGAGAGCTCGATCAATCCAAGCTGGATGTCGTCGACGGAAAGCGGCTTTTCGGCGAGGCCGTAAAACCGGCGCAGCGCTTCGGCGCCCAATTGGGTCTGTGGCGGAGTGCCGGTGAGGACGAATGCGCCTCCGCGATGCGCGATCGTTACATCGAGCGCCGCCTCGATCTGCCTCAGATTGGCTTCGAGCGAACCGCAGAGGTTCGCAAGCGCCCGGTTATCGAGCGGGTCGAAGCTGAACTCGAGGTCCTCGCGGGGAGACGCCATCCGGGCATTATCGCATCCCGGAGGGCGCACCCGTCACACCGCGGGCCGCATCAGCGGTGCGCGCAACGCCTCGTCGAGGGTGCTATAGGTCTCGGCGAGATGCGCGCGCGCTTCCTTCGACAAGGCCGGACGTGATTGCGCGGCCAGCACTTCGCTGCGGAGGGTCCGCGCATCCTCGCGCAGCAGGGCCCGGGCATCGGCCGGCAATGTCGACGCAGGACGAAAAAGAGCGCCCGCGACGCGATTGGCGTACTCGCGTTGCAGGTTGCGCCGGAAAAGATGGATGTCGCCGCCGGTCTTCAACTCGCTCCAGATCGCCTTGTGCAGCGTGTCGTAGAGCTCGGAGAGCCGCAGTGACTGCGACGCATTGGCGACCTTCGATTCTGAATCGAGGAGGCGCGCCGCCACCGACTCGTGCATGAGCTGCGACAGCGCGCCTGACTGCAGGGCGAGCACGCGGTTGGTCAGGCTGAAGTCGGGGCTGGCGTTCGGTGACTGGACCATCAGGTAATCGACGCCCATCCGCTGCATGAACTCCGGCTGAAAACGGAAACTCTCGGCAGTAAAGATGCCATCGATCAGCAGCTTCAAGGCCAGGCGCTGCTTTTCCGGCGACACCGGCGTCAGCGGATTGCGGCCGGTGCCCGCGTAATCGCGGACGTAGGAAACACCCGAAACGAACTTGGAGGCCATCTGGGCCGCGCGCGTTGTTTGCCGCAAACCCGAATCGAAGCTGCGGCGCAGCACATCGTAGGATTGGCCCGCACTCAATTGCTTCGATTGCAGTCGCCCCCACAACTCCCCGGTGAGCTTCAGGCGGCGCTCGAGGTAGGGGAGGGAATCGCTCCCAAAGTCGAACTGGCTGGCAGCAGGATCGATGCCCGAAGACGATTCCTCATCCGACGAAAACGCGAGGAGCGGATCGGTGGAGCCGCGCGCGGCGATCTCGGCCAGCTCCGCCGTCTCCGTAGCGGGGCCGAGGGTCTTGTAGGCGTATTCGATGGCCCAGTAATCATAGGGCCCGAGGGTGGACTGATGATATTCACCCTGCGGCTCGCCCTTCAACGCGAGATTGACGGGCGCATAATCCATTACCGACCCTGCCAGTCCGTTCTTGCGCGTGAACTCGCGATCCGAAAGCTTCTCGAGTGGATAGGCCGTCGAGCCGCGGAAGTTGTGCCTCAGCCCGAGCGTATGTCCGACCTCGTGCATCACCACGTCCTTGAGCGCACCCATCACGAACGCTTCGACCTCGGGGCCGTCGGCCTGGATGTCACCGCGCTCCGTGAGGACGTCGAGCCCGAACTGGGCCTCGTCGAGCGCTTCGGCCGCGTAGTCGCAAAAGCGCGCATCGCGGTTGTTCGCCATGGCCGCTGCCCGCATGGCGGGCCACGACGCCGTGCCGACATCTTCGAGCAGAAAGCGGCGGTCCCCGCGCGACCAGTTCTCGGGAATCGCAACGCCGGCGTCGAGAATTTCCCCGGTGCGCGGATCGATGTTGGTGGGACCGATCGCAAACCCGACATCCGTGCCCGCAAACCAGCGCACGCTCGCGTGGCGTGAATCGGCCGTCTCGAAATCGGCGTCATCGGGCTGCTGTCGCACGACGATCGCATCCTTGTAGCCGATGCGCTCGAACGCCTTGTTCCATTCCAGGATGCCTTCGCGAACGGCCGGACGGTAGCGCTCGGGAACGTTGCGGTCGATCCAGTACACGATCGGCTTGACCGGCTCCGACAGTTGCGCTGACGGGTCTTTCTTCTCGAGCCGCCAGCGATCGACGTAATGCTTGCGGGCGGTGTAATGCAGATCGTCGGTGAAATCCCAAATCTCGGCGGTGAAATGGCCGACGCGTGGGTCGGCGATGCGCGGGGTCATCGGGGGCGGCAGCGCGGCGAAGCTGTACTGGATGCCCAGGAACAGGCTGCGCGGATCAGGCAGGTTTTCGAAGGGTTGTTGCGGGCTGCTCATTGAGCTCGCCATCCCGGCCTTCGAGTTGGCGTAATGGGCGAGCACCAGGAAGGAGACTTCCGCGTCGGTGCCATAGGCCTTCTCGATGCTCGAATTGCGGGAGTCGAACGAGTAGCCGCGTTTGTACACGCCCTGGGCGAAGCGCGAGTTTGCGGGCAAGTCGTTCAGCAACAGCGTGTTCATTTCGACCAGCACTGATTTTCGGGTGGGATGGGGGCCGCTCAAGACGGGTGCGTTGGCGAGCAGGCTCTCCGAAAATCCTTCGGTCACCATCCGTGCCATCGGCGTGCCTTCCTTCGCCGTGAATTGCATGTTGCGGGCGAGGAGCTGGACGTTGTTGCCCACGCGCTTGAAGCGCACGACCTGACTCCACCCCATCATTCCGCCGTATACGCCCTTCTCGCCGATTCCGCGCGTTTGGTTCAACTGGAACAGGAAGGGCATGCCGAATTGCTCGGGGGTGATCTCCACCAGGATCCGGTCGTCACGCTGCCACATCGGAAAAAGGCCCGGCATTTCCTTCGCGTCCTTGACCACATCCATGAACGGGCGCGGTTGTCCCTGCGAGACGGCTGCGGCTGCAGCGGCCGCAGCGGCCGCTGCAGGCGCGCTGGCCTGGGACATGCCGGCCGGCGCGTTGTTGTTGCGCGCATTGCTCGCGGCTTGGGCGGCGGCAAGGCCGGTCCGTGCGGCATCGGCGGCATCGGCGGCGCCCACCTGGATCGACACCGTGGGCAGCATGGCGCAGCCGGAAAGAAGTGCGCCCGCGGCCACTAGCGCGAGAGTCGTGCGCTGCAGCCGGAACAAGGAGGCAAAGGTTGGAAAGCTCGACATGTCATGACCTCGACAGGACGCGGCGTCCGTTGGGTGGGTACCGCATTTAAGGAAGCCTCGTGCACCGCGGCACGGCTCGCGGGAGCAGGCGGCGCTCATGCGGCGAGTTCGCCACGAAGCGAGTGAGGCAGTGCCGCGCTTACGATCACGTCCACATAGCTGCCGACAAGCGACCGGGCACCGGCGAAGTTGACGACGCGGTTGTTCGCCGTTCGCGCGGCGAGCTCCGTCTTGTCCTTGACCGCGGGGCCCGTCACCAGCACCCGCTGACGTGATCCCAACATCGCCCCGCTGCGGGCGCGGTATTGCGCATCGAGGAGCGACTGCAACCGCGCAAGCCGTGCTTGCTGGAGGCCGGGTGGCACTTGGTCGGGAAGCTCCGCGGCCGGCGTGCCGGGTCGCGGACTGTAGGCAAAGCTGAAGGCGCCGTCGAACCCCACGTCGGCGACGAGCTTCATCGTCTG
>JANXZT010000291.1 GCA_025355395.1 Betaproteobacteria bacterium | reverse complement strand
GTACACAGCCGAACCTGGGGTTGCAGCGCTTCAGCTCAATGATCGCCGCGATGAGTTCTGCCGAGGGACCTTTGGGGCCAGGTTTGCGGCAACGGTAGCGGGAGGAAAAGAGCAGACGATATTTGCGATCGACCAGCGCCTTGTGGAACTTAAACAGCGTTGCAGGCTTAATGAGCGCGCCAAGTTTTGTAATCCGGCGGGGACTCACGAACAGCGTGGTCAGCGCGATAAGGAAGCGATCGACCGCAGTCAGATTCGGCGCTCTCTGCCTGGATCGATTACTGATCAGAAGCTGGTGTTTCAGCAATAGAGGCTCTGCGGCGACGGCTCGCACACCACCCGGGTGGACCAGCTTGGCGACGGTGACCAGCAGGTGGATGGCGAGAATGAGCAGTTCGCGCATGGAGCGAACGGTACCATCACCGCCAGTGCGCGCAAGACTGCACCGCACTGGCGGATTCCCTCATACTACGAATTCGCCACCCACACCGTCGCGCTCGATGGCAACGCACCACGCCTGCTCGCGCGTCACGTCAAGCTCGACACGCGCGACCTCGGATGGGGACACCACATCCCGTTCTGAAGGCGCGTACTGTCTTAAAGCCGGCGGCGACCCTGGCGCCAGCCTTGTTTGTTGATCGCCTGAAGCGGGCGTGTTGTGGTTACGGCATTGCTTGCGCCAACGTCGCGTCGTACCACCCGCCACCAAGCGCCTTGATCAAACCGACGCTGGCGGTGAGCCGGCGGCCGAGAAGATTGATCGCCGAGCGCTCGTTGCTGAGCGCCGCCGCCTGGGCGACGACCACCGCCAGATAACCAGCGTGTCGACAGTGGGTCGACCGAGGCCCGGCCCGAACTCTCTCAGCAGCACAGCATGGGCGAGAAGCTCATCCTGCAAACCCTTCGTGAGGGTCTGAAATTCGCTCTCGAACTCGTCGTGGAAAAGTACTGTCCAGCGCACGGCACGGCACGTATTATGGAGTTAAATCCATATTGAGGCAAGACCATAATTGCGATGTTTCACCCGAGACAAGGCGGTTTCTGCACCGGCCGGGAATTTTCAGCTCGAATTTTATTTTTGGTCCCGGTTGTGTCCAGCCAGATTTTTCTGTGCCGCAATTGTGCCCTGATGCCATCGGCTTCGGGACGGGCAAGCATTGCAGGTAATTCACTGAGAATAATTGACAATAATGTAACTTGGGCCAACAGCCGCCTCATAACCGTAACCGTTCGGCAAACGCACTTGTGCAGCGGCAAACGATCGGGGGCCCTCGGAAGATGAAGGCTTAAGGAAGCCCTCGAGAGAATTGCGGATTGCGGCCTTGAGCCAGCGGGCTTCAATCGGCGTGAGATCGGGAAACTCAACCGATATTTGTAGCGGTAGCGGCTTTTCCGTGTTTCGCGCGAGTGCTCGCGGCCGGAACAGTAGCCGCCTTCGACGTCTTGGTGCGTGAGCGCCCCGTAGCCACTTTCGTCAACCTCCGACCCAGTAACGGTATGCCTTGATCCACTCGGCCCCCACGGGCCTGGGCCGTGGTAGCGGCAGATCGAGGATGGGGACAGACTGGCGCTCGCGACCGCGAGTGCAGATGGCGACGATATTGTTGTCGCCACGAAGGTCGAGCCTGGCGACGTTCACCACGACGCCGAGCATCGTGGTTTCAAACGGCAGCGCGAGGGGTTCCTCGAGCATCGTGTACCAACCGGTGGTCTGCTCCGACTCGCCGTATGCATCGACCGTGGCCTCTTCGATCATGGCGGCCAGCCGGGCCTTGCTGATCCGGCTCGGCGTGTTGCGGCTCTTTTTGGCTGGTTTTCTCAGTGGCATGCGAACATTCCTTTCAAGCAAAGTCATCGTTCCGGTCGAGTTCGGCAAGCACGTCCTCGTCGTACTCGACCGTTGTTTCGTCCGCGGGCTCGGCGTATCCGAGCGGGGCCTCCCCCCGCGCGTAGCCGATCGCGCGGTAGCCTCGAAGGCGTTTCTCGAACATCCGCAGCAGCACCGGAACTTCGCGGTCAACGTAGTCGAAGATGCGGATGTCGCGCTTGCCGGGGTGGAGGCGATGCAGGCGCCCGGTGTATTGGACGAGGGTCCCCTTCCAGGAGACGGGCAGCACCAGGAAGAGCGTATCGAGCCGCGGATCGTCGAACCCCTCGCCGATGTACCGGCCGGTGGCGAGCAGAAGCCGTTCCTCAGTGGCAGGGATGGCCGTGAGCCGGTCACGCACGTTGCGGAAGGCCTTGGCTCCCATCCCTCCCTGCAGCACGACCAGATGCCGCGCAAACGGTCGGAGCTTCCTCGCGAAGTACTCGAGATGGTCCCTGCGCTCGGTCAGGAGGATCGGGGAGCGCCCATCTGCGAGAGCCCCGATGACGTCGTTGAGGATTATCACGTTGCGCGTCTCGTCCTGCGCCAGTGCGCCGTAGAGACCCTGGATCCCTCCGTCGGTGGCAGCGGTCGAAGGACGGAAGGTGGTCTCGCGCACGATGAGCCGGTGCTCGAACGGGCGCTGGCTCGCCTGTGTCTTTGCATTCACCGTGAAGCGCACCGGACCAAGCTGCATTTGGGTGATGGGATGGCGCCCATCGCGTCGCTGCGGCGTCGCGGTTAGCCCGACGACGTAACGCGCCTTCGCCGACGCCAGCACGCGCTCGAACGAGACCGCCGGGAGATGGTGGCACTCGTCGACAATGACCTGCCCGTAGCCGGCCACGAGATCCGCGACGGACTCCTTGCGCACTAGGCTCTGGATCATCGCGACGTCGATTCTGCCGGTGGGGTTGCGCTTTCCGGCACCGATCTGCCCAATCTCCTTGGAGTCGACTCCCAGGAACACGGCGAGTTGCGCGCGCCACTGGTCGAGCAGCGGTTTCCGGTGCACCAGCACCAACGTGCTGCAGGCACGGGCGGCCACCAGATACGTACCAATGACGGTCTTGCCGACGCCAGGAGGGGCGACGAGAACGCCGCAGTCGCTCGCGAGAAGCGCGCGGGCTGCCTGATCCTGAACCGGCGTGAGTGTTCCCAGGAAGGACAGCGCAAGCGGCTCACCGGAGACGCGCTCGTCGACGACATCGAGAGCGACGCCGAGACCGCGAAGAAGATCCTCGAGTTCGGTCCTGCAGCCTCGGGGCAGAGCGACATGCTGCGGGAGATCGTCGGCGCAGGAGATCACCCGCGGGGTGAACGCCGTCGACAGGCGCATGCTCTGCTTCTTGTAGAACTCCGGATTCTGAAACGCGGCCAGCCGCTTGATCTGGTTGATCAACGCCGAGGGCAACCCAGCCTTCTCGAGGAAGATCCTCTGCGCGAGCACGGCCCGTA
>JANXZT010000329.1 GCA_025355395.1 Betaproteobacteria bacterium | reverse complement strand
CACTTGAACGGCATTGCAGGAATTTCCATCTTCACTCTTCTGGTGTCGCTTTATCTCGTTTGGAAGCGGGAATGGGACTGGCTAGGCGCGCTGACGCTCGCAGTGCCAGGCGGCATGCTGCTCAATGTGTTGACGAAAGACGCGTTCGGGCGTGTACGCCCCAGCTTCACTGATCCAATCCTCACCTTGACCAGTTACAGTTTTCCGAGTGGGCATGTCGCTGCGGCCACGGTGTTTTACGGTTTCTTGGCCGTTTACCTTGTGGCGACGATCCCACCATGGCGCTGGCGTGTTCTGGTTGTGCTGATAGCATTTTTGACTATCGCTTTAGTCGCGCTGAGCAGAATCTACTTGGGTGTGCATTATCTGAGTGATGTGTTGGCGGCGTTCGCTGAGAGTACCGCTTGGCTTGCACTATCTCTCACGGCGGTCCACACGTTACGACAGCGGCGCGCCCTGCCCACAGCGCGGGTTTAAGCGAGGCGGCGTCGCGCAAGCGGAAACCGCGTAGTACCTGGAAGTAGACATACGGGACCACGCTGCGCGAGATCGAGGAATGTGGAGGGCTCGCACCGGTGAGGCCGTCCGGGATACGGCGCGCGTCATCGGCCGAGTGTTTACTTGCCGAGGTTGAGACGCTTCGCGCCTTCGGTATAAAGCGCGATTTTTTCCTTCATGAACGTATCCATCTGCTCCACGCCCACGTTTACGAGTTCGAAACCGCTCTTGGCCGCGAGCTCTTTCATCTCGGGGTCATTGTTGAGAACAGCCCACAGGTCCGACAAACGTTTTTTCAATTCTGCCGACGTCGATTTCGGCACGCCGATCCCGCGATACGCGCCGTCGACCCAATCGATACCCAGCTCCCGGAACGTGGGCGTGTCAGGCAGGAGCGGGTGACGCTTTTCCATCGCTACGGCAAGCGCGCGCACCTTTCCTTTGTTGTTGATCGCGAACGCGGTGTACGAGATAGCACCGTCGACGTGACCGCCAATGATGGACGTTGTCATGTCCCCCGTGCCCTTGAACGGCACATACGTGGTTTTCACGCCGAAGGCAGCGTTCAGGCGCTCGTGCGCACCGTGATTGGCCGAATTGAGACCCGAGCCGCCAAGCGATATCTTTTCGGGGTTCGCCTTCGCCGTCTTCACAAAGTCCTGAAAAGTCTTGATCGGACTCGACTCCCGCACCACCAACGCGTCGGGGGTGTAGTGGAACCAGAAAACCGGCGTGACGTCTTCCGTCTTGTACTGGACCTGTCCCTCGATCGGCTGAAAAACGATGTGCGGGAGGTTGATCCCGACGATGTTGAAGCCATCGCCGGGGAGCTGGTTCATCTGGGCCCACATCAGGCCGCCTCCTGCACCCGCCTTGTATTGAATGATGGTGTCGATCGCCGGACAGCGCTTCTTCAATACGACCTGCTGGTGCCGCGCCGACAAATCCGACTCGCCTCCGGGCGGGAAGGCCTGCCAATACAGGATGTTCTTGTCAAGGCACGCTTGTGCAAATACCGCGGGTACCGCAATAACGCTCAGCAGTGCTATCAGCTTCTTTATGGATCGATTCAACCTCGTGATAGGTAGGTGGGATCCTGACCGCCGACACCCCGATACACCGGCGGGCAGAAGAGTCAGCATACTTCTGCTGGGGCGGGGCTGGCCCGCCTTGGCCAGCTCGACGGCCTTGAGGTTGGCCTAGATATCGCGGACCTCCTTAATGTCGGGGCGGTCCACCGTCAAGTAGTGCATGTGGTTCTGATACCGCGGAACAACCGCTCGATCCTGCGAGTGGATGTCTAGAATTGCAATGGAAACGCTACGCCGTTGTCCTCAGAGGGTCAAGAAATGCCTGTGGCGCTCCCAGTAATACGCGAGCGTCCGCTCAAAGTCGACACCGGCGGTTGGCGAATGACGACTCGCGGCCAGAAGCGCTCGTTGGACGGCTGGCTATGTGAACAGCCACCATCTGGTTCGCGGCGCCGGTCGCGAACAGCTTGACGAGCGATGAAAGATTTAAGCCAGCCGGGAGGCGTACGCCTAAGGCGCGTGCAATTGCTGCCGTCCCGCATCAGCCGAGCGCGGCTTCCAGGCGTCCCTTCATCTGCGCCGCAAAATCGGTCGGCAACGCTCGAACAACGCCTTTGCGCTGCGCGGCGGCCCAAACCGGCTCAGGATAGTGGGAGTCATCGGCCCACCTTGGAATGACGTGCCAATGCAGGTGCGGGACGGCCGTGCCGAGGCTGGCCAGGTTCATCTTGTCCGGTACCAGCACGTCGCGCAGTCCGCGCTCCACCGCGGCGACCACGCGCATCAGGTGACTGCGGTCTGCATCACCGAGGTCGGTGAATTCGCGGACATGGCTCGACCAAACGACGCGGCACAGGCCCGAAAACGGTGTGTCGGCGATGTGAATGACTCGGCATCGCTGCTCGGCCCAGAGCACGGTCCCCGAATTCTGCTCGCAATAAGGACATGCATTTTCGCTCATCGTGAAGTTCCGTTCGAAGGTAGGATCGGCGAACGCCGGGCGACGTCATTACAGCCCGTAGCCGCCGTTCACCTCGATCGTCTCCCGCTCACACGAGCGCGTGTGGCCGCGGGATCGCTGGTTAGGTAAATCAACGCAACTTGCGCACCGCGGCGTGCAAAGGCCTGAGCGGTCGCCTGGCCGATGCCCGACGCGCCTCCGGTCACCAGCACGGACGTTCCATTCATCGGCATGAGTTCATCCCTTCCTGAGCGATCTTGTTTCGGGACTCGGCGTGCACGCACGTCGGGTGACCGTTTCGCGGGCGACCAACTCCGGCTGGAACAGAAACTCTTCGGTGGGCACTTTCGGATCTGCGAGCCGCGCAATGACGCGTTCGACCATCTTGCGCGCGATTTCTGGAAGCGGCGAGCGAATCGACGTGAGCGCCGGACGACAAAGCGCCGACAGGAAGAGGTCGTCGATGCCGACGATCGATACATCCTCAGGCACGCGAAGGCCGCAATCGCGCAATCCTGCCAGTAGGCCGATCGCCAGCATATCGTTCACCGCGACGATGCCGGACGGCCGCTTGCGGTCGGCCGCAATGCCGACCGCAAGTGCGCGGCCCAAATCCGCCATCTCCGAGTCGCCGAACGCCATGCGGGACTTGCCCTCCAGCGTACGGGCCGACTTGGCGAGACCCGCAGCCCGTGCCGCGGCGAGGAAGCCGGCGATCTTGTCGGACCGCGACATCGTTCGTCCGGACGGCGTCGCGAAGGCCAGGCGTTCGTGGCCGTGCTCGATCAGGTGCCGCGCGGCCAACTCGCCCGCGCGAAAGTTGTCCATTGACACGTGATCGACCGGCGGCGCCTGACCGGGCGTCGCGCGGCGGTCGTAGCTGACCACGACGAGGCCGCGGGCGACCGCCGTATCGAGGTGATACTGGTCAACGAGCGATGAACACACGATCACGCCACGCACGCCGTGCGCCAGCAAATCGTCGAAAAAGCTCGCTTCCTTTTCCTGGCTCCGATGCGTGTTGCCCAGCATTACGCGATAGCCGTATTGCTCCTGCGCGGCGATTTCCACCTCGCGGGCGAGCATGCCGAAAGCCGGGTTGGCGATCGACGGCACCAACAGCCCCAGGATCGGGTTGTGGCCGGTCTTCAGTTGCCGCGCTGCGCGATTCGGCCGAAAATCGAGTTCAGCGATCGTCGCCTCGATACGCGCCAACGTGTCCGTGCTCATCCGCGCCGTCCTGCCGTTAAGCGCGTTGCTAATCGTGCTGATCGATACGCCCGCGCGTTGCGCGACATCCTGGATCTTTGCCGGTTTGTGCACCGCCATGTCAGCTCAATCCGAAGCGTCCGGGCAGCCACAGCGAAAACGCGGGCACGAACACCAGCAGCAAAAGCCCCGCGAACAGGACGGCCAGGTACTTGGCCATCGGCCGCGCCACGTCCTTCACATGCGTGCCGGTGATGGCGCAGGTGGCGAATAGCCCGAGCCCGACCGGCGGCGCGAACAACCCGAAGCCCATCGCGATAACCATGACGACGCCGAAATGGAGGGGATGGACTCCAAGTTGCACGGCAATCGGCGTTAGCAGCGGGCCGAAAATGATGAGTGCCGGCGCGCCTTCCAGGACCGCGCCGAAAACGATCATCACAAGAGCGGCGAGCACGATGAACATCTGGCTGCCCCAGGCATGGGCGAAGCTCACCATCGCACCCGCCAGGTACTGCGGAATCTGCTGGATCGTAAGCACGAATGACACGCTCGACGCGGCAGCAACGATGAACAGGATGCTGCCCGCCATTGCCGACGACTGGATGAACAGCCGCACCACCGATCGCACCGTCAACTCGCGAAAGGCCAGCCCTCCGACCATCAGCGCATAGACGACCGCGAAGGCCGAGACTTCCGTCGACGTCGCAACCCCCGAAGTGACGCCCTTGCCGATCATGAACACCATCAGCAGCGCGACGAGCGCGCCGCCGATCAGCCGCAGCATCGGGCGGCGCGTTTCGAACGCCGCGCTGGGATCGATGCGCGTACCCACGTAGATCGCGACCGCGGCCAGCGCGAGTGCGAGCACGCCGGCGGGCACGAGCCCGGCGATGAACAGGCCGCCGATCGAGATGTTGGCAACGAAGCCCAGGATGATCATGTTGACGCACGGCGGGATCGTCTCGGCCATCACCGCCGTGCACGCGAGGAGCCCAGCCGCCTCGTTCGGGTCCTGGCCCGTGCGGCGCACCGCCGGCATCATGATGCCACCCACCGCGGCGACGTCCGCCAACTTTGAGCCCGAGATGCCCGAAAAGAACGCCGTGGCCGCGATCATGATGAGGTTCATGCCGCCTCGCAGCCGGCCCATCATGCGCAGCAGGAGCTCGATCAGCCGGGACGACATGCCGTTGGCTTCCATCAGCACGCCCGCGAGTACGAAAAAGGGGATCGCGAGCAGCACGAAGTGGTCCATGCCGCTTAGCAGTTGCTGTGCGTAAACGAGCATCGGCAGCGACGGGTCCGTGAGGAAATACAGCAGCGACGAAAATGCGAGCACGAACGCGATCGGGAGGCCAAGCGCGAGTCCGGCGAAGAAGGACACGGAGAGTAGGACCCACGGCTTGATCATCTGCTCGGGCAGTGCGGCATTCCACGCCCAAGTCGCGGCGGCGAGCGCCAGCCCGGCGAGCAGCGTCGTCCAGATGGTGTGGCGCGGTCCCGCCAACGCATTGGCCAGCGCAAACAGCGTCATGATCAAGCTTCCGATCATTACCGGCGCCACGTAGATCATCTGCGGCAAGCCGATCGACGTGGTCTGCCCACGCGTGTCCAGCAGGAGCATGCACGACGTGACGAACAGCGCGGTGCTCACCGCGACAATGATCCAGCAGCACATCTGGATCAGCGCATCGCGCCAACGGGCCGGAAACATCATCCGGAAGCTGTCGATGCCGACGTGCCGGCCGCGGCCCAGCACCGTCGCCGCACCGAAGAACACCAGCACCACCATCAGCGCGCGGGCGGTTTCCTCGGCCCAGTACAGCGGGCTGTGCAGGAAATAGCGAAAGATGACTGACGCGAACACCACGGCCACGTCCACGGCTAGCACGAGGCCGGCGAAGCACTCGGCACCGTGCAACAGCGCGGCGAGCCAGCGCCCGGGCCGGCCCGCGTGCGCGAAGGGTCGGGCCGCGGCGCTGTCGATCGTCAGATCCAAGACAAGGGGGCTGCTGCCCGCGTGGGCACGATGTGGGGACGGGCGGCGGCGCGGTGCGGTCGTTTGTTCGCGGCGCTCACGCGCGCGCCGCGTTGATCGCGTCGAACAGCGGCTTGGTGACCGCGTATTCCTTCGCGAACGCCGACCACAGCCTGTTCTGCATCTCGCCGCGCACGAACTCGCGCTCGTTCTTGGCCATCGGGGCGAACGTGATGCCCAAGCGCTTCAATTCGTCGTAAGCCAACTGTCCCTTTTCGGCGCAGGCAATGCGCTGGGCTTTGGTGGCATCGGTCGCGGCTTTCAGGAAGGCCGGACGCAGCTGCGCCGGAATCTTGTCCATGCCCCGTTTACCGATGACGGCGATCATCGGGCTGAACAGGTGTTCGGTGAGCCAGCAATACTTGACGACCTCGAACAGCTTGTAGGTGATCACGGAGCCGGCATCGTGCTCGAAGCCTTCGACCACACCGGTCTGCAGTGCCGTGTACAGCTCGTTGATCGGAATCGGCGTCGGAATGGCGCCCATGATCTTGAACGTGTCGATGAACGCCGGCGTCGGCAGCACGCGCAACTTGACGTTCTTGACCTCCGCCAGGTTCTTGATCGACGTTTTGGCATAGACGCTGCGTGCGGTGAAATGCGATCCCCAGCCGAGGACCGTGCAGGCCGTGCGGTCGTACAGGATCTTCGACAGGCTGTCGCCGACGCCGCCGTCGAGAGCGCGCGCTACATGCGCGTAGCTGTCGAATACGTAGCCCAGGTCGAGCATCCCGAATTCGGGAGCGACTGTCGCCCAGATCGACGAGCCGGTGATCATCATGTCAATCGAGCCGACCTTCACCCCCTGCACGACGTCTGCTTCCTTGCCGAGCTGGTTGTCGGGAAAGTAGTCGAGCTTGATCTTGTCTCCGACGGTGTCTTTGAGATTGGAGTTGAAGCGCTGGAACCACAGGTAATGCGCCGCATTCTGGTCAGCCGCCATGCCTGACGACACCCGAAACGCCAGCGCCGTTTGCGCGCGCGCCAATCCGGGCACGCCAGCGGCGACCGCGAGCGTTGCGGCGGAGGCGGACGCGGACGCGAGGAAACGACGACGAGAGACGTCTTGCATGGGGGGCTCCTCCTTGGTTCTGAACGGGACGGATGCGGCCGTCCATTCGGCAACGTTTCGCCCTTGTCGGCCGGGCTTGGTAAAACGTTACACCATTACGATAATCCGGGCTCGAGGCAGTTGTCAACCTGCCGGGCGACGATGCCGCACCTCACTCAAACAAAGGCTTGGTCGGGTTGCATGTTCATGATGTTGTACAGGGCCAAGAGCGAATGTTCACAGCCTGGCTGATCGTTTCAACCTTGAGTTGGCGCATTATCACCAGACCTGATCGGCTACTCGCGTTCCCGCAACCGCAATTGCCGGGCGGCTTCCTCGAGCCGCGCGGCGTCGATCTCGCGCATAACGCTGTCCAGGTCGACTGTCGTCTCGGCGCGCTTGAATCGTCCGGTGAGCTCGACCTCCGGGTGCAGTGCGCCCGACTCGTTCAGCGCCCATATCTCCTTGCCATAGTGGGTGGCGAGAAGCGCGGGCGCAAATCGCCCGAAGAACCGTCGCAGGTTGTCCACGTCGCGAACCAGCATGCGCTGCGCGTGGTTGTTGCCCGCCGCGTCCACCGCTTGGGGCAGGTCGATGATCACAGGCCCCTCGGCGCCCAGCAGAATGTTGAATTCGCTCAGATCGCCATGCACGACGCCGGCACTCAGCATGCGAACGACTTCGCGGATGAGACGGCGATGCAGCTCGATCGCAATCTCCGGCGCGAACTCCACGTCGTTCAGGCGCGGCGCCGCGTTGCCCTCGTGGTCGGTGACGAGCTCCATCAACAACACGCCGGCGTGGAAGTTGTAGGGCCGGGGCACCCGCACGCCGGCCGCCGCAAGACGAAACAGGGCGCCCACTTCCGCGCTCTGCCACGCCTTCTCCTGCGCCTCGCGTCCGAAGCGCGTGCCCTTCGCCATGGCGCGCGCCTGGCGGCTGTTCTTCGTCTTGCGGTTCTCGGTGTAGTCGACGGCCTGGCGAAAGCTGCGCTTGTCGGCTTCCTTGTAGACCTTGGCGCAGCGCGACTCCGCGCCGCATCGCACCACGAAGACCATCGCTTCCTTGCCGCTCATGAGCTGGCGCACGACCGAGTCGATCAGGCCATCGTCGACGAGCGGCTGCAGCCGCTTCGGGATTTTCATGCGCCTCAATATACCCCATAGGTATCCGAGAAGCGGTGCCTCACCACGTTGCCCACCGGACGACGCCAAGCGGGATAATGCCAATCGTCGTCGTGCAGCGTCAGCTTCCGGCCATTCTGCATAGTGCCCGGTTATGTAGAGCTCTGCATAACGCCCAGAAGCAGCCGGTCACCTGTTAATGGAATGTCCCTTCGGCGCCGTCCGAGGTAGCCAGAAGAACGGCTGCGCGGTCCATCAGGCCCCGCCGTCGGAATGACGGTGTTTCGCATCGTCACCTACCGCCGCGCCGGTGTAATAGGCACAATCAATCGACCAGATAGCATCATTCAATTTGACCCATGAATCGCGCGTCTTAATAATCGGGGCTCCCTCATTCAAGCCGAAGGAGCATCCCGTGTCCGACCCGAAGATCCTCACCACCGAGTGCGGCGCTCTGGTCGAGAACAACCAGCACGGCAAGCAAGTTTCACTACAAGACCGAAGCAATCGCGACCGGCAGCCGCGACGACCGACTGCTCGTTCAGCGTCAAGCGTTCGACGCCGAAGGAGTTGGGCAAGGCCGGCAGCGCCGTTTTGCTTGCCCCTGCAATGCACTGCATTCCACCGTTATGGTCAAGGTGCGCGGACGCCGTAACCACCGAAAAGCCTTCCGTTTCGATGGGCTCGCACCCTTGAGTTCGTTGCGATCCCCGTAGTTGCTGAAAGCTGAGCCCCAATGATCACCACCTGAACGTGAATAGCCCCTTGCACTAATGCATGCACCGGAGACGACCCGATGAGCAAATCTACCGCCAACAGTGTTCCCACATCTCGCCGCAGGTTCCTGATCGGCAGCGCCGGCATTGCCGCCGCCGCAAGCTTGCCGGCGGTGACGATCGCTGCACCTTCCAAGCAGGCAAGCGCTTCGTCGTCTTCCAACCACAGCAAAGGAAAGCACACCATGAGCACGATCACGACCAAAGACGGCACGCAGATTTATTACAAGGACTGGGGCAGCGGACAGCCCGTGGTCTTCAGCCACGGGTGGCCACTCTCTGCGGATGCCTTCGAGGACCAGATGTTCTATCTGGCTTCGCGCGGATATCGATGCATCGGCCATGACCGCCGCGGCCACGGCCGTTCGAGCCAGCCGTGGAACGGCAACGACATGGACACCTACGCCGACGACCTCGCGGCGCTCGTCCAGACGCTCGACCTGAAGAACGCGATCCATGTCGGCCACTCCACAGGCGGCGGCGAAGTTGCCCGCTATATCGGCCGCCACGGCACGAAGCGTGTGGCCAAGGCCGTGCTGATCGGCGCGGTGCCGCCGCTGATGCTGAAAACAGCCGCCAATCCCGGCGGCCTGCCGATCGAAGTCTTCGACGGCATCCGCGCCGGGGTCCTCGCCGACCGCGCGCAATTCTTCAAGGATCTGACCCTGCCGTTCTACGGTTACAACAGGCCGGGCGCCAAGATCTCGGAAGGCGTGCGCGAGTCATTCTGGCTCCAAGGGATGATGGCCGGCTTCCCTGCTTGCTACTTTTGCATCAAGGCGTTTTCCGAGACGGATCTCACCGAGGATCTCAAGAAATTCAACGTGCCGACGCTCATCCTCCACGGTGACGACGACCAGATCGTGCCGATCGCCGACTCGGCGCTGCTCTCGGCCAAGATCGTCAAGGGCGCCACGCTGAAGGTCTACAAGGGCGCCCCGCACGGCATGTGCACGACGCAGAAGGACCAGGTCAATGAGGATCTGCTCGCCTTCATCAAGGCGTAACCGCTCGGACGTCGCGGGAATCCGCGGAGTGACCGCTATGGGTCGAGGCTGTGTGAAAACGTGAAATCACCGCGCTCTCGGGGGTCCCTTTGCCCTTCCCAAGGCGCCGATCGTCGAATACAGAGCGATCTGAGCGGTCGACTTCAGCCGCACGCTCCGACTGCGTGCGTTTTCACACAGCCTCGGTCGACTGCGGCTACCGCCGACCCGTCGTGTTCGTGCGACCGCGATGAATTGGGCGCACACTATGCGACGCGCGCCGACAAAGGGTCGATGGGGACGACGCCACGGGAGGTTTTTAATGCTCAAGCAACATGTTCGCCCCATACCCTTGCAGTCAGCATTCGCGTTGGCGGCGGTCCTCCTGTTCGCGATGGGCCACGCGGTGGCCGGGGCTCCGCTCAAAGGCGTCGACGTAAAGCTTGGGAAGAATCCCGGAGGCAGCCCGGTGGCCCGCACCACGACGGACGCGACTGGCGCCTTCGCGTTTGCGGACCTACCGGCGGGTTCGTACTCGCTGACGTTCGAGCTTCTCCCGGAACCCAAGGCGACGCCCGGGTCTGCAGCGTCGGCGCGGGGCACAGTCTTGCCCGCCGTGCAAGTTACGCAGGCCAAGATCGACATCGTCGCCGGTGGGAAGGCGATCGTCGGCTACTGGGACTTCGAGCATCGGACGGTGTTCGAACCGGCGCCGGTTGCCGCGGCGAAGTCGATGTCTGCAGGGGCAAAACTGAATGTGGAAATGACAGCTCCGGGCCGGCTGACCGGGACCTGCGAAGCCGCAGTGATCAAATCCAAGTCGAACATCAGCTACAATCAGGTGAGATGGTAAATCACGAGGAGGATCGAATATGTATGCAGTCGTAAGAAACTACTCAGGTGCCGGCGCAAAGAAGCTTGTCGACTTGTTGGAAAAGCACAAGGCCGACGTTGAAGCCCTCATCCGGAAAGTGCCTGGCCTGATGAGCTATACGCTGCTGCGCAGTGGCGATGGCGGTGTATCGGTGACTGTCTGCAAGGACAAGGCAGGCGCCGACGAAAGCTTGAAAGTCGCGCGCGATTGGATCCAGAAGAATGCCCCGAATACCGGCGCGAGCCCGCCCGCTGTCACCGAAGGCTCGGTCATCGTTCAGATCAAATAGCGCGCCGGCCCGCCGATCGGGGTCGCGGACGCGTCGCGCATTGACCTTCATTAGCCGCGGTTGGTCAACGTTGAGAGCGGCATCAACGGTGGCGTCTGCGTCCCGAAGTTTGGTTTGGTGCCAAAATTCGCCCGAGGGCACGAGTTTTTCAGCCCAGCACGACATGCGAGCGATGAATACCGGCGAAGCTCGCGGCTCATTCCCGCCAGCGAGCATGGGAAAGGCAGGCCTCCCCGCCTGACGATAATCCTTCCACATCCGGATTGGAACGCGGGCGTTGAAGTTGAACGCGTCCGAGCGCCGCTTTGGGGCGTTTTCAGCCGCTCACGAATGTCCCGGTGCGGCCAACACTGGTCATTCGCATTGGCGTCTGGATTGACAATCTGCCTTAAGCTGGCGGCAATGATGATCGCCGTCTGGTCTACTATTGGATCACCTCGTCCGCGCGCAGCAGCAGTGACTGCGGGATCGTGAGGCCGAGCGCCTTGGCGGTCTTGAGGTTGATGACGAGCTCAACCTTTGTCGGTAGTTCGACGGGAAGGTCTGCGGGCTTGGCGCCCTTGCGGATCTTGTCGACGTAGACGGCCAGGCGGCGATACACATCTTCGACGACCGGGCCGTAGATCATGAGATTGCCCCGACGGGCGAATGGCGCCCAGCCGTCGACTGCCGGGATGCGGTTCTGCATCGAGAACGTGGCGATGCGCTCCGCAAAGCCCAGCGTGAACCCGTCGGCGAAGGCAACGATCGCCCCGTCGCGGGCGCGGGCGATGTCCGACAGCGCCGCTTCCAGCTCGGTTTCGCTGTGCACCGGGAAATAACGCAGCGTCAGTTCCAGCTTCGTCGCCGCCGTTTGGGCGGCGTCCAATTCTTTTTGCTCCCCAGGATGCTGCGGATTGGCAATGAGCGCGACGCGCTTGATACCCGGCAACATCTCTTTGAGCAGCTGCATCCGCTTGCCCACGAGGGCCAGCGTGAAGAGGCTGATCCCGGTCACGTTGCCTCCTGGCCGGGCGAAGCTCTCGATGATCTTGGCCTCGATCTTGTCGTGTCAGTATCTTGTGGCTCGTTTCAAGGAACTGGGTCGTTGCTACTGA
>JANXZT010000328.1 GCA_025355395.1 Betaproteobacteria bacterium | reverse complement strand
GGCCGGTCCGTTGCCGAACGCAGTGGCTCCAGTCGGCCATTGCTGCGGCGAGTGCGGGAGCGGGCGGACCGGGTGTCTGGCGCCAACGTCCGCGCCGTTTAGTATGATTGCTCTAACCGCGCGGGCTAGAATCCGTTCATCGTGCACACCGGCGCGGCCAAAGGAGAATCACGATGTTGAAAAAAGCGAAAGCGGAGCTTGGCGCAAAGCCGATCGACCAGGCGAAGGAGCTTTCGCAGTCGGTCCTCAAATCGTCCCACCAGATCTGGCTCGCAGGGCTTGGCGCATTCGCGCGAGCACAAGCGGAAGGCAAGCAGATGTTCGAAAACCTGGTGCGGCAGGGCGAGCGCCTCGAGTCCAGGACCCGCCAGGCCGCTTCCGAGACGGCCTCCGCGGCCCGCAGCGCGGCAGAGGCAAAAGCCAGGGAGATGCAGAAAATGGCCGGTGGCACATGGGACAAGCTGGAAAAGGTTTTCGAGGATCGCGTGGCGCGCGCGCTCTCGAAGCTCGGCGTCTACAGCCAGAACGACGTGGAACGGCTGGCGCAGCGCGTCGATGCGTTGTCGGAGGCCGTCAACAAGCTGATCAAGTCGCCTGTAAAGGCGCCGGCAACACCACGGCGCGTGGCGAAGCGGGCGAAGGCGAAGGCAGATGACCAAACAGCAATCGCGGCCGCCGACAACACGCGCGCGAAAGCCGGCAAGAGCGCACCGCCCGCCGCCAAGGCGGCCAAGCGCGCGGCACCCTGAAGGCGTGCACTGGCGCAGGCAAAACAGTTGTTGCGGTGGTCACTCCCGGTTGAGCTTTTCGACCTGCTTCACGTAATTCTTCATCGCATCGTCTTTGGACATGCCGTTGAGCTTGGTCCAGGCGTTGTACTTGGCCCCGCCCACGAAATCGAATCCGCCCGGCCGACTGCCCTGCACGTCGCCTTCGCTCGCCTGCTTGTAGTAGGAATAGAGCTTAAGCAGCGTTGCATTGTCCGGCTTCTTCTTCGTCTGCTTGGCCGCACCGGCGGCCGCCTCGAACTGCGCCTTGAGATCGGGCTTTGTGGATGCAGTGGCCATGTCTTTTCCCTTCAACGTAACGGACCCATGCCGCGAGCTTCTATGCTACTTTAGCGCGAAGCCCAAAACGCGCGCAAACGCGTTCTGCCTCACTGCCTGCTCAACGCCTTCGTCCGCATTCCATGTCCCGGCGAGAAAAAATATCGGCCGTCGACACTGCTTGGCTGCGCATGGACCGGCCGGGCAATCCCATGATGATCTGCGGCGTGCTGCTGTTGCACGAGCGCGTGGAGCTCGAACGGCTTAAGGCGACGATCGCGCAGCGCTTCCTGCGCTTCGAGCGGTTCCTGGATTGTCCGGTGCAGCAGGCCGGCATGGCTTTCTGGGGGCGCGCGCGGGACTTCGACCTCGCGGCACACGTCGTCGCCATCCGGCTTCCCGCGCGGGCGGGAAGCCGGGAGCTGCAAGTCCTCGCCAGCCGGCTCGCCGGCACCCCGCTCGATCCGTCGCGGCCATTGTGGCAATTCCATCTCGTAGAGCACTACGACGGTGGCAGCGCTGTCATCGTGCGTATCCATCATTGCTATGCCGACGGGATTGCGCTGATCCAGGTGATGTTGTCGATGACCGACGGCGGGCCCGAGGGTCCGCCGTCGACGCCGCCCCCGAAGACGCACGCCTCGAATGCGCGCGAGCCGGACTTGTTTGGATGGCTCAGTCAACCCATCGGCGATGCGCTCAAAGTGGCGGGCAAGGTCAGCGGCGTCCTGATCGAAAAAGGTGTCGCGCTGTGGCAGGACCCTGGCAAGGCCGTGAAGCTTGCGCAGGAAGGCAGTGCCCTCACCCGCGAAATCGCGACGCTCGCGATGATGGGCGAGGATTCACCGACGCGGTTCAAGGGAATACCCGGGGGCACCAAGCGCGTCTCATGGGCCGAGCCGATTCCGCTCGATGAGATCAAGACGGTGGGCAAGGCGCTCGGTGCGTCGGTCAATGATGTCCTGCTGGCTTGCGTGGCCGGCGCCATGGGCCGCTATCTGGCCGCCAAAGGCGATGCGCTCGACCAGGTGATGGTGCGTGCGCTGGTGCCGGTCAACCTTCGCCCGCTCGAGAAGGCGTACCAACTCGGTAATCAGTTCGGCCTCGTTTTCCTGGCGTTGCCGATCGGCATTCGCAATCCGATCGAGCGCCTTTATGCAGTGCGCCACAACATGCAGGCGTTGAAGGGCTCCTATCAGCCCGTGCTGGCACTGGGCCTGCTTGCGGCGATGGGTGCGGGACCGAAGGTGCTGCAGGATAAGTTGCTCGAAGTCCTCGCTCGCAACGCCACTGCAGTCATGACCAACGTTCCCGGCCCCCAGCAGGCGCGCTATATCGCCGGGGCGCGCATCGACAGTCTGATGTTCTGGGTGCCGCAATCCGGCAACATCGGCATGGGCGCGTCTGTCATCTCCTTTAACGGCACTGTCCAGTTCGGGCTCATCACCGACTGCGCGATTTGCCCGGACCCTCACGAGATAGCTTCCGGTTTCGCCGAAGAGTTCGAAACGTTGGTGCTGACGACCCTTCTTTCACCTTGGCCATGGGACGGCGATCTGCCGCCACAGGTGGCCGAGGAAGCCATCGCGGCGCACTGAGTCGCGCGCCAATGACGTCTCGATCGCCACGCCTCGCACGCACACTCCATTTCGCGGGCCCGGAAAATGGATTCCCGCGTTCGCGGGAATGACGGGGTTTTGCGACGCGACCGCCGCCCCACGAATCAGCGACAAACCTGAACCGTTTCGCAGGCCCGGAAAATGGAGTCCCGCGTTCGCGGGAATGACGGGGTTTTGTAACACGACCGTCGCCTCACGAATCAGCGACAAACCTGAACTGTCTCGCAGGCCCGGAAAATGGAGTCCCGCGTTCGCGGGAATGACGGGGTTTTGTAACGCGACCGTCGCCCACGAATCAGCGACAAACCTGAACCGTTTTGCAGGCCCGGAAAATGGAGTCCCGCGTTCGCGGGAATGACGGGGTTTTGTAACGCGACCGTCGCCCCGCAAAT
>JANXZT010000256.1 GCA_025355395.1 Betaproteobacteria bacterium | reverse complement strand
TCGGCCATTTCCGACGCAAAGAGCTTGGCCATCGACGCTTCCTTGAGGCAAGGCTCCCTGGCGTCGCGCAACGCTGCTGCGTGCCAAACGAGTTGCCGCGCTGCCTCGACCTGCGTTGCCATGTCGGCCAGCCGGAAGTTGACCGCCTGATGCTCCGCGATCGGCTTGCCGAAAGCCATCCGCTCGCGCGCATAGTGGATGGCGGCTTCCAGCGCGGCTCGAGCCATGCCTGTGGCCTGCGCGCCGATGCCGATGCGGCCTGCTTCGAGATTGGAAAGGGCGATGCGGTATCCGTCGCCTTCGCGTCCCAGGAGGTTCGCGGCCGGGATGGTGCAGTCTTCGAAAGTGATCTGTGCGGTGTCGGAGGCGCGCTGGCCGAGCTTGTCTTCGATCCGGCTCACGCCATAACCGGGCGTCGCGGTGTCGACGATGAACGCCGAAATTCCCTTCTTGCCCGCGGCCTTGTCGGTGACGGCGAACACGATCGCCGCATCCGCGTTTTTTCCGGTAGTGATGAATTGCTTCACGCCATTGACGACCCAGGTGTCGCCGCGGCGTTGCGCCCGTGTGGTAATGGCACCGGCATCCGATCCAACATGCGGTTCGGTCAGGCAAAAGCAGCCAAATTGCCGGCCTTGCGCGAGCGGTTTGAGATATTTTTCCTTCTGCGCGTCGGTGCCAAACGCGTTGAGCGGGCCGCAGACCACCGAATTTTGCACACTGACGATGGTCGAGGTGGCGCCGTCGCCGGCGGCGATTTCTTCCAGCGCAACGGCAAGAGAGACGTAGTCGAGCCCGGCGCCTCCCCATGATTCCGGCACCACGACTCCCAGTGCACCCAGTCCGCCCAGCGCCTGCAACGCCTGGCGTGGGAAGGTGTGCTCGCGGTCCCAGCGCGCCGCGTGGGGTGCGAGCTCGCGCCGCGCGAAATCGCGCAGTGCCGCCTGGATAAGCTTCTGCTCTTCGTTCAGGAGCATCGCACTTCCTCGACCACGACCAGCGTCACCACTACCGCGACCGGCGCTCGCCCGCTCTCATCGCCGCGAATCCAGCGCGAGCTTCGCTGCAATGGCCATGAAAACACTCGCCAGCACCCAGCGCTGCGCTGCAGCCCACCGCGGGCGCTGGTTCAGCCAGCGCGCGACACGCGACGCAGCGAACACGAACAACAGATCGCCGATGACGGCCACCACGATCTGGACCAGTCCCAGCAGGAGCGCCTGTGCCAGCACGCTGCCGCGCGCGGGATCGACGAACTGCGGAAAGAGGGCGAGATAGAAAAGCGCGACCTTGGGATTGAGAATGCTGGTGAGGACGCCCGTACGATAAAGCGCGCCCGCCGACATTGGCGGCAGGGCACGCGGGGCGAAGAGGCCGGCACCGCCCGCGCGCAAGGCGTCGACTGCCAGCCAGACGAGATACGCGGCTCCTGCCCACCGGATCGCGTCGTAGAGCACCGGCACTGCCGCCAGCACTGCAGAAAGCCCGAGTGCCGCGGCGACGATATGGACACCAAACCCGGACGTGGTTCCGGCCAGTGAAACGACCCCGGCCGTGCGGCCTTGGCAAAGGGTGCGCGAGACGAGATAAAGCAGGTTCGGGCCGGGTGTTACCACCAGCAGCACGCTCGCCGCGCCAAACAGCAGAAAATTGTCGAGCGTCGGCATGCTTATCGGGTTCGATGCCTCACGCCGGTCTCAGCAAAGCTCGATGGCCATCGCGGTGGCCTCGCCGCCGCCGATGCACAGCGCCGCGACACCGCGCTTGCCGCCATGCTTACGCAGCGCGCCGAGAAGGGTGACGATGATGCGGGCACCGGACGCGCCGATCGGATGCCCAAGCGCACACGCGCCGCCATGAACGTTGACTTTTTCGTGCGGCAGGCCGTGCGCCTTCATCGCGGCCATGGCGACCACCGCGAACGCTTCGTTGATTTCGAAGAGGTCGACATCCTTGCCGCTCCATCCGGTGCGCTCATAGAGCTTCTGGATGGCTCCGACCGGCGCAGTCGTGAACAATGCCGGCTCCTGCGCATGTGTGGCGTGGCCGACAATCACGGCCAGCGGCGTCAGGCCACGCTTTTCCGCGGTCGATCGGCGCATGAGCACCAGCGCCGCCGCGCCATCGGAAATCGAGCTCGCGTTCGCTGCAGTCACCGTACCGTCCTTCCTGAACGCGGGTTTCAGCAACGGAATCTTCTCGGGCGTGGCCTTGGCGGGCTGCTCGTCGTGATCGATCACGACATCGCCTTTGCGCCCGGACACCGTGACGGGCGCGATCTCCCACGCGAAGGTGCCGTCGTTATTGGCGGCGAGGGCGCGGGACAACGAGGCCATGGCAAACGCATCCTGTGCCTCGCGGGTGAATTGCTGTTGCTCGGCGCACGCCTCCGCGAACACGCCCATCAGCGTGCCCTTGTCGTACGCGTCCTCGAGTCCGTCGAGAAACATGTGATCCTGCATCGTCGCATGCCCCATGCGCAGCCCCGTGCGCACCTTGGGCAGGAGGTAGGGTGCGTTGCTCATGCTTTCCATGCCGCCGGCAACCATGACCTCGTTGCTGCCGGCGATCAGAGAATCGTTGGCGAGCATGGCGGCTTTCATCGCCGAGCCGCACATCTTCGATATCGTGGTGCAGTGGGCCGCCAGCGGCAACCCCGCCTTGAGCGCCGCCTGGCGCGCCGGCGCCTGGCCTTGCCCTGCCATCA